>DATKUW010000024.1:0-4835 GCA_035530435.1 Bacillota bacterium | reverse complement strand
GTGGTATGTGTTCGGAGAACAAGTTTTTTTGCTTCTTCCTCATCCCAGGAATATTGCCAACCAGTGCTTCCTTCAACACCTGTTTCATGACTTTTTTTAATTCTTTTTACAAGTTCTTTATCAGGAAGTTCTTCTTTTTTCTCAATAAAGAAAGTATCCTGCATATCTCTTACAGGATGATCCTGTGCTGTAAACAAAGCATCAAAATTCCAAAAAGAACTTACTACCATATTTCCTGTAATTTCTTTAAATCCCAGCTCTGTCCAGATTTTCCTTGCGTAATCAATTGCCTGATTTGTAAAATGCCTTTTTCCTCCATTGATTGGAGAAACAGAAAGGGTTACATCATATCTACGGAATTTTTTCCCTTTCCACAACGAATCCTTTTTGAGAATTTCAGGAGTTATCTGTTCAATTAAATATTTCCCTTTAACATTCATCTCGATTATCCTTTTCCCAAAGGGAGTTATTTTCAATTCTATAATATTTTTCTCATTTATCTCAATTATTTCTTTTCTTTTTTCAAGAGAGCCCAGTACAGAAAGTTGTTCAGAACTCAAAGAATCATATTCAAGAGGAAGGGCCTCGAGTAAGGATTCTTCAGAACTCTTTTTTGAAATTTCCTCTTTATTTGCGTTAAATATTATTTTTCCCTTTTTTAATTCAATTAAGGCCTTTTTTTTCAGAACACCTATCGAAGCCCTAAATTCATTATCTGATAACTTGCTTTGTTTTTTAGCTTCCTCAAGTTTTAGAATCCTTTTCTCATTCAAAAGATTGAGTAGTCTTCTTTCAGGGAGACCCTTTTTTTTATATAATATTCCATTCACTCCAGTGTCAACAATTTTCTTTTTTATTGAAGATATTTCTATTATCCCCTTGCTTTGAATATATCTAAGAGACCTTATGACAGAAACTTTATCCAAATTTGATTTTGTGCAGATTTTAGATATATCTTTCTCTTCAAGATGAGGGAGAATTTTCCTCTCATTAGGACTTAAAGATTCCAAGATCTTTTCTATGTCTTTGATCATTTTTTACAAATTTTTTACCATGTTTGTTGGCATTCCAAGCAGAAGACCCAGCGATTTTAAATTATATCTGTCTTCCTTTTTACTTGAAATAAACTTCATGTTTATTTTATTTTTATTACAGAGTTTTATATTTTGCCTAATTCTTGCCAGTATTTCTGATTTTTCTTTAGGTTTTGAATTAGTAATCTCATCGAAATCTATTCCTAAAGAGATGTTTTTATTTTTTGCGAGCCTAGCAAGTACATGATTAAAACCAGAATCTCTCTGTTTCATTTTATCTTTTCTTTTTGATAAATCAGGAAGCAAGATATCAATCTTTTCTTTTTCTAACATCTTTCTGTTTAATTCGTCATCACTGCTGGCAAAAACTATGATTTTTCCAGAATTTTCTTTTATTTTTTTCCTAGCTTTCTGAAAATTATTTTCTCTGATTATTATTTGCTTCATTGTACAATTCCTGAACCTATTTTAAGAAAATAGCAGTATTTATAAAAATTGACTTGCCACAATTTAAAAATAATTGATTGATTATCCAAAGACAACTGTTCCTTTGAATTTTCTCTTTTTTAAAGCATTTTCTAAGTGTTTTAAATCTTTTCCAATAATATATGTTTTAATTTTTTCTTTCATGATAATCTCGGAAGCAGTTTGGTCTAGAACAAAGTGCTGTCCTGGTTGATATTTGGTTGCCTTAGCCATCTTATCGAAATTTTTCCAGCTGATTTTTGGAATAAACTTGGCATTTTTGTATTTTTTAGGATTTTTATCATGCAAGCCTGAAACATCTGTTATATTAATGAATAGTGCTTTGAAAATTTTTGCTAGTTTTGCAGCAGTTGAGTCAGAAGTTTGTTTTGGCTTATACTCAAGAGCGCCGCAAAAAACTACATCGTGTTTTTTAAGATATTCTTTTAAAGTTTCAGTTGTGTGTGGAATTCCATATTCAGGGTCTTTATTGAAAAAATAATTCATAAATCTCGCATTCATTCTTGTTGCAGAAATGCCTGAATAACTTTGAAATCTTTGATTTAATCCTTCTTCTCTCAAAGCATAAATATATTTTCTCGCAATACTTCCTCCTCCACACGAGATAACAAATTTGTATTTTTTTGTATTTCCCAAAATAATTTTTTTGAATTTTCTCAAAAAATTTACATCAATCTTATCAGGAATTATCAGACTTCCTCCCAGACTTAATACTACAACCTCTTTTTTCATAATGAAAAAAGGATAAAGGGATTTTTATATCTTACTTTATTGTGAACAGAGAATCATCTTTTACATCAAAAACATCGAGACGCACTCCTGCGTCAAGCCACCCATGTGCATAATTTAAAGCTGCAAACGCATCCACAAAATTCTTGTTTTTTTCAAAATATTCTGAATCTGAAAGGTAATCAGAAACCATTTTAATTATTTCTTTGGCTTCTTTCTCTTTCTTTTTGATTATAGAGCCTTCTGCTATCTTTATTGCTTTGGAAGTAAGATCCCTATATTTTTTTATTTTTTCTTTTGTGATTCTATCTTTCATGTTAATTCATCGGCTTTTTTATTTTTAAATTTACTTGGAGTTTGGAAATATTTAAATATAATGACCTTTTGATTAAATTATAAAATGAGGAAAATATTCTTTGTTCTGGCTGTTGTAATAGCTATAATCGCTGTAGTGGGATTAATCGTATCTGCTCAATTAAATGATGAAATAGGTTTTACAGAAGAAGATATTGAGGACGTAATTAAAGACGTTTCCTCTGAGGGTGTTCCTACACAGATTTATGAATATGTTTCAAATTTTGTTCAAAAGAGAAATGTTCTTCCTTCTGAAATTTCTTTTATAAAAGAAGTTGATTTCGATTCGCTTCCTAAATCAGCCCATATAGAAAATGTGGGTGAGAATAATCTCGCAATTTATGAAATTTCTTATAACGAAGGAAATCAAGAAGACCAGGTTTATGTTATAACTTATTCTGTAGAAGAGCTCCAGGAGCAAGGAGATTTAATAATCGCACATGATAAGAGACAGTTCTTAAACTTTGGATTTGCCGGAGCCATGGGTAAATCAGGATTCTTGAAAACATCTACAGAAGTTGAAACGAGTTTAGAAAAAGGATATGTCATGGTGAGAGATGGAAGCATAACAGCTGTTTCAACAAATCTTGAAGTTTTCCAGAGCAATCAAGGAGAAATAGAAATAATAGTTTATAGAAACGGAGAACCGATTGGATTTGGAAATGTCTTTAGTACAGCATCTCCAGGTATAAAAAAAGACTATAATATACAGTCAAAGGATATAGTCACATTCAAGGCAGGAGATGTCATTTCTGTTTATTTGAAAGCAAACGGCACAGGGGTTGTATGGGGAGATGTCATAACCATGATTGAGATTACAACCACAAGTTAATTAGAAGATATATAAAAAATCCTATAAATTAGACTGACAAAAAGTTTTTAAAGAAGTTTAGTTTGAGTTTCTTATGGCAGATAAAAAAAAGGTTCTCATAAAAATTTTGATTGCAGTAATAATAGTTCTTGTAGCTGTTATGATTTACGCTTTTGTGATAAGACCTGGAATAACTGGATATGCTGTTAGTAGACAAACCGAAGGTTTTGAATTAGCAGTTGTTTCAATTATGCAAAGGGCCATAACTTGTCAGCCAGTTCCATTAGTATATGGAAATCAGACAGTTAATCTTATTGCTATAGAGTGCCTTCAGCAACCAGCCCAGTAATTTTCACTTTTTTAATATTTTTAACAAAATACTTAATTTTATAAATAATCTAGGCGTTTATTCTTTATGAAAAAAAGAGTGGAGAAAAGATTCCAAATTCTACCAGATTCTAATAAGGGTCTTTCAGCCATTGTTGCTACCTTGCTTATAATTCTTTTAGTTATTGTTGCTGCTGGAATTGTATGGGTGGTGGTAAGAAATGTAATAAATCAGGGAGCAGGAGAAATTGAGTTAGGACAATTCACATTTGATTTAAGTATTAAATCTGCATATATTGATGGTGCTAATGTTAATGTCGTTATAAGAAGAAGCCCTGGAGGAGGTAATTTGACTGGTGTGAGATTTATTTTCTTTGATGGAACAAATAGCGTTAGCGTAGACAGGAAAATTCCACTTGCAGAATTACAAGAAAGACTTTTCGATTTTAATTCTGAAGAGGTAGGGGGGATTGATAATGTTCAGACAGTTTCTGTTGCACCAATTTATAAATTGGCTTCTGGAAGTGAAAAAACAGGAGATATAACAGACACTGCCACGATATCGAGTTCATCTTCTGGTAATGGTGATGGAGGAATTCCAGAATGTGACGATGAAACAGATAATGATGGTGATGGGAGTATAGACCTTAATGATGCTGGTTGTGACAATGCCCTTGATGAAGATGAAACAAATTGTGGGGATGGTGTTTGTGAAGGAGGAGAAAATATAGGTAGTTGTCCTTCAGATTGTTCAGAAAGCCCAGATTCTTGTGATGGTTCTTGGAGTCCTCCAGAAGACCCAGGTGTTGAATGTGATGGAGGAACAAATTGTAATCCTGATTGTACGTGTTCTGTAGGATTTACTGCAGACGGAGCAGGTGGATGCAACTTAAATCCACCAATCAATAGTGGAGAGATTTATTCTGTGTGGCCTGATGGGGCTGTTAAATATATTGATAGTGAAAATCTTCCTATAGATGTGTCTGAATATACTTCATATTATGTTAATTTTACTAGTGTTAATGAAAATGGTTGTTTCAGAATAACTTGGGCAGAATATTTAGAGACCAATGGTAGAAGTTATATAAGAACAG
>DATKUW010000023.1:0-3838 GCA_035530435.1 Bacillota bacterium | reverse complement strand
TAATAGTTTTAGGATCTGGACCAACAATAGAAGAACGAATTTTTACTTCTTTTGTTGCTGAAGCCTCAACTTGTTCTGTGAGTGTTGGTTTTTCTTTTCTTTGCCTTTTTCTCATTACCATTCTGATTATCCCTTTTTATAAATTTTTCTAACTCAGATTTATCAATTTGCCATCGCCCGGCAAATTTATATCCCAAATCATATTTTTTAATCCACATAATTAAAGATGGAAGATTTGGTTTATAAGATTCTATAAGCCAACTATCTTTGATAATTTTTAATGCCTGTGTTGTGCTGATATATTTTTTCATAATTTATTTCTTTTTAAAAAGTTTTGGTAGGCCGAGTTCGCTGTACCACCCGACCATTTCAAGAAGCCTCCACTATCACCCAATTTCTGCCTCTTTCCCCGTTCGACCTACCAAAATCATTATTTACCTGTTCGCCTTCGGCGACGTGCTGGAGAAGACTCTTCTTTTGGTTCTTCTTTTGGTTCTTCTTTTGGTTCTTCTTTTGGTTCTTCTTTGATTTTCTCTTCCTTGTTTGCTATCGCGGCACATGCATCAAAAAGATCATCTGGACATTTTTTGCAAAAATCAGAATCAATATCGGGATTTCCAAAAGTCATTTCTTCATGAGGACAGTTGCCTTCTTGGTCAAAAGGGATATCATCTTCTATCTCCGATTTTTTTTGAATAGTTGCCGGTTTGTTTCTTCGTTTGCTATGTGAAGGTGTTTCGTTTTCTTCTGGTTTTTCTGTTTCTGTCTCTTTTGATTCTGAATTTTCTTTCACCCCAAGATGAGCTTCATTGATTTCTTCATAAGTGCAAATTTTAACCAATGCATCAAAAGAAACTGTATCATTTACAATATCTTCATCATAAGGGTCTCTATCTTTAAATTCAACATTTGCTGCTTCAATGAACTTGTTTTTTCCTATGCTTTTTTCTCTGCCTTTGATTTCAATTGATTTGCCCATTTCAATATCAGAGAACAAGATAGTTTCTTCCCCTTCATCAGCTTCGTCAAGAATTTCTTTTTCGAAAAGATAATAACTGGCATCTTCCCAAATACCATTCACTCCATCAGGATTGGCTTCTTCATCATAATCATAGATATTGTACCAACATCTCCAAGAAGGTTTTAAATCTTTGATTATTTTATCGTTTGGTTCTGTTTTTTCATACTCTTCAAACATTGCCTCACATCTTGGGCATCGTTTGCCAAAAGCCAACCGTCGACAAAGAAAAACGTCGTTATTTTCCCCGACATTTGAATGGACAGGGATTTCTAATTTATAATCCCAGTCACCAACTTCAAGATTTGTTGTCAATCCAGAAAATGTTCGAAGATCTTTATACCATTCTTGTGTAATAACAAATGGGAGAAAATCAATTAAATTTAAATTTTTTCCTGCTGTTGGAGTAAAACTTATTGGTTTTTTACCAACTAAACGGCTCCAATCTAATACTGATTTTCGTCCCAGGCCTTTTTGATCTTTTGTTTCAACGGCTTGTTTTTGTCTGTTTCTTAATTTTTCTCTGCGTATTTCTGCTGGTGTTGGTGTTTTGGCCATTGTGTTTCTCCTTTTCTTGATAATAAGTTTTGATAATTATTTTAGAAATTACCCTTGTTGTAAATGCTAACACGACAAATGAGAAGATAAGAAAAATTATCGATTTAAATAAACCAAATGTTTGAAGAAAAGAAATCATTTTTTTCGACGTCGCCTTGCATTTATTTCTGTTCTTTGTGTTTCTGTTTTTTGCCCTGCGATTTCTTTTGACATAATTTTGCCACTTTCAACATCACGATGCTCTCTTGGGGTTGCAAAATAAGTGTTTGTCCAGAGTTTGACTTCGTATTCGAGAGCATGCTTTACATCGTCTATTGTTTTTAAAGCATTCCATGCCATAGATAAATCATATTCAAGTTTAATTTTATCCTTCTTTATATTTTCGTGTTCATTTTGTGTTCTATAATAAGCTTCTTGTAAGGTAGCATTGGAATGTCCTTTTTCTTTTGCTTCAAGAATTAATTTAGATCGGATAACCTTTTCTTGTTGATGAATTTTCTTTAAAGAATCTTCAAGGAAGGACACTTCGTCAGCATATTTTTTTCTTTTGCGGGGTTGTTTTGCCCATTCTATATGAAGCTCATCTAAATCAATTGTAGAATCTTCTTCAAAATTAAGATCTTGTTTACTCATTTTATGCTCCTTTCACTTTTGTCTGATTCAATATATCTATTTTCAAATTTTTTTGTAAATTCCGGATAATTATTTTTCATAAAATAAATAAAACTTTCATTAATAGCTTCGGTTCTGGTCATTCCTGCTATTATTAATTTTATTTTTTCATCTCTTATCTTTTCAACTATTTGCAATTTTTTAAAATTTGTTTGTAATCGAAAAAGTTCTTCATTGCTAAATATGGTATTTCCTTCTGTTTTTTTTATATATTCTGCGGTCATATGAAATGTAATAAGTATAATTAAAAATAAAGTTAAAATTACGATTGTTTCTCTAAAAATTGGTATCCATTTTCTCATTTTAATATCATGCCCTTGAATATATTTTTTCCCTGGTCTTGCATAATCTCCGCAACCACATTTACATGAATACAAAATATCTTTTCTTTTAAATTTACTTATTTGCATATTTAATTATAAGAAAAATTTTAAGTTTTAAAAGGTCTATAGTGTTGTATTATATGTTGCAAATGAAATCCCGGGCATACCTGTGTAAAAAACTGTTTCTCGAAAGCAATCAAAAATTAAAGCTGCTTGTGATGCTTTATCAGGACTATTTAGAGCAACAGCGGCCATATAATGAATAATTGCCTGTCTTGCCCGTTCGGGCTCAATTCCTTTTAATCCTTTTAATATTTTTCTAAGTTTATTCCAGTCATCTTCTTTTAACATTGCTTGGCATAATTCTTTTACTTCTCTATTTGCTTCTGTTTGCTGGATTGCATTTATCATTTGATCTGGTTCAAGATCAATTATTTGATCTAAAATAACAAGGGCCTCTCTTGGGCAACCATCGGAGGCATCAATTATTTCTTCTTTTATATCATTAGTAATTTTAAAAGATTCTCCTTTTAAAACCCAATTAAGTAATTTTTCAATTTGTTCGTCTGTGAGTAAATCGACTTTATATTTTTGACATCTTGTTTGAACAGTTTTAATGATTTTTTGTGGGTCTGTAGTACATAAAATAAAAAAAACATGCTTCGGGGTATCTTCCAGAGCCTTGAGCATTGCATTTTGAAAAGAAGAAGATGCTTTGTGAAATTCATCAAGTAACCAAACTCTACATTTTGATTCCATTGGCAAGAAATTCATATTCCCGCGAATTTCTCTTGCTGTATCTACACCGGTTAATTGTGCAATATCAAGTTCAGCAAAGTCATTGGATTTAATTTTACAACCTAATTCATTAGCAATGATTCTGGCAATAGTTGTTTTTCCACAGCCTGAAGGGCCATGTAAAATAATTGAATGTGGAGGGTCTTCACCTTCAATTTTATTTTTAATTGTTTTGACTGTGGTTTCATTTCCGATTATTTCTTCAAATTTACTCGGGCGATATATATGGTATAAAGACATAATACCTTCCTTTTTTAATATTTATAATTATATTTTTCTGCCATAATATTTTGGTATAATTTTTGCCACCAAATTCTTGGAAATTCATTGTTTCCTTCAGCTATAGTGTTGCATCCTCTGCATAAAGATATTAAATTCCAAGGCTCACAATTATTTTTTTCTTTTTCTTCTTTTTTTGTTGCTTATTTTTCTTCTTTCTTTAAAATCTTGCCATGATTCTTTGGCATGT
>DATKUW010000022.1:0-6543 GCA_035530435.1 Bacillota bacterium | reverse complement strand
ACTCCTGCTTTACTTAATTCTTTTTCGGCATTAAATAAATGTTTTAATTGTTCCTTTGTTTTGTTCTTAAATTGTATTTTTACTTCTGCCATCTTATTTCCCCACCCCTTTATTTATTCAGGGCTGGGTGTTAATTAGTTTTTTAATGTCTTCTTTATTCATAGGTTATTTAATTAAGGGGTTAGTTGTTTTTCTAATTTCTCAACACATTCTGGGCATAAATCTATTCTTCTTTTTTTCCCGGTTAAACGATCATGTTTTAAGCACGACACTTTTTCTTTTATTAAAAATTCATTTCCACACCCGGGACATAAAATCTTCTTTTCTTCTCTGGTTTCTCTAAAATTTTTATTCAAAACCATATTTTTTACTTTTTGAAAAGTCAACCGGCATTCGTTTCAAAGGCAAACCCTCCCTTTTTCTATTTGCTTGTTCTTTTTTCCAGCGTCTCAAAATATTCTTTTTCTTTTTGTAATCCTGCCACATTTTTTTTCTTTTTTGCTTTTTCTTTGGTTTAAACATATTTATAAGTCCTGAAAGCTGGGCTGAAATAGAGAGCTAATCAAGGACGACTTTGTGCTTTCCCTTGTCAGTATCACCCTACTGGGAGAACTCTCTATTTCACCCAGACGAGAACTTAGTTAAAAATCTCCCAGCTTTCAAGAATTATTTTTATTCTGCTTATTCAGCTAATTTATCTTTAAACTCATCTTTTAATTTATCATTCTTCTCTTTTAATTCAGGTTTAATCCTATCCTTCCATTTCGCTACCACCTCTTTTTGAGTTTTACCGGTAATTCCTGTGATCTGGGTAATATAGTTTGACCACTCTATCTGCCAGTTTTCTACATAACAGCCGTCAATAACTCGTTTCTCTTTTAAATACTGGAACTTCAATTTCTTTTTGTCATCAAAAACTATATTTTCTGGTTTAGGCGGTTCAACTCCATCTCTAATATATGAAGTCATTGTTTTGACATCTTCTTCGTATTGCTCATTTAGCTTCTCGTCATTCAAAAAAAGAGGAAACTCTGCGACTGTCAGGTCATCTTTGCTGATGTAGAGTATTCTTGCCTCCGGAAGCCCTGTTGCCTTCATCTCTGCGAAGGTTTGAAAGCGGTGGTGGGGATATGCCTCGCTGAGATAATCTTTTTTCATCCAGAAGACCATAGAGTTCACGCTTTTAATCTCATAAACTAAATCTTTTAAGCCGTCAGGATATTTTTCAGAAAGAGTTTCTACTAATTTTCTTCCAATTCTGGCTAAATTAGGCATTAGTTCAAAAAGTGAGTTAGCTTCCAAATCAGCTTTAACTTTTTCCCAATTAGGTTTTCCACCTGCGATAAAGTCCGGCTTTACAGAGATAGCTAAATGGTCTTTGTCCTCTGGGATTTGATACCATTTGTTATCAAACTTTAATAAACCGGCAGACATCAAGACAAACCCAATTATTCTCTCAAAGAAGTTTCCTGCTTCAAACTTTCTTAAAACTCTTTCGTCATAATCAAAATCAGGGCTGACAGCATTCATTTTAAGCCATCTCTCGTAATGATTTTTACCCAATTCACTCGCCCACATATGAGTTCTTTTTTGAAGCACTCTATCTTTTCTGGCTAAAGTAAGTTCCTCGTTCCAGATAGATTGAACGCTCCAAACATTGTTGTTTTCTTCTTCCATATTATTTTTCTTTTTTAGCTTCTAATTTCTCTCCTTTCCCGTCTAAAATTTTCAGTAGCTGTCCGAGTTCATATGGAAAGAAAATTGTCATTTCTTTCTCTCCGCCCATTGGCAATGGTTGTGTAATTTTATTCTCTCCAATTATCCTTTTTAGAAATTCTATTTTCTCATCTGATACTTCCACTTCTTTGTTTTTACTATCGGCAAAAAGAATACCCAAATCAGTTGTCCAAAATGTTTCTTTGTTATCTTTGATAGGAAACTTTGTCCCAAGAATAATAAGGAAATAATCTCGCACTACTAACACTCTCTTTTCAGATTTTTTAGTTTTAGGATTAACTTCTTCTTTTGTTATTTCCTCTCCTTTTATGTTGAGGATTTTTTGAGTTAAATTGATTTTCATAGTTTTTTCAGAAACATCGCAGTTAATTGAATAACTTTATATTTCCGCATTAAGGGTTGAAGTTCTGCTTCAAACTCTTTGTCTAATTGTTTGTAATGAACCATCTCTTCCGGTGTTATTGGCACCCTACTAACAGAAATGGTTTTCGCACACCTAAAGATATAATCTGGTTGAGAAGAAATACTAACCGGTTGAGCAGGAGTTTCTAAGCTACCTTGTTTGAATTTATCAAAATCTTCTTTAAGGTCATTAAGAGCTTTAAGAACTTTTCCTAAAAAATCTTTATCAACCGGTATTTTTTCTTCGTCATTTTCTTTTGAGTTTCCCATAAGTTTCGGGATCGTTTTTTTGTAGAAAGTCCCTGACTTTCTGTTTATGATGACAATTTCTTCTCATCATTCCAGCCATACAATTACACGAAAGAGAATTATCCGACCATAACTCAATTGTGTAATCAGTGCCGATATCACTTCGGCTGGATACTCTCCAACTTCTTGTTGGAAATGCCACATTTTTAAGCTTCATCTTCTGGAAGTTCTTCTGGTGGTAGCGAGGCGACCTTTCCTTCTGCCGGAAACAAGTAAATCACATCTTTAAACTCTTTAAACACTTTCTGGTTGACAATTTTTACCGTTGCTTTCTTGCCTACCCATTTAGAACTTTCGTCTGTCCACGCCTTAATTAATTCAATTTGGCTGGTCTTGTTTATTGAAATTGATTTTTCTTCACCGGAAGGTGTCTCTACTTTAAAAGTTAATACTTCTCGGTCTGGATCTTGAGGTAAAGTATTGTATTTTCCTTCATCAAGAAAAGTAATCAGATCTCCAGTTTTTACATCTTGATTAGGAATGATATAATCGCTTGGGGGTTTTAAACGCATTTTATTATTTTGAGGACATTCGTTCTTGTGCCAGATTTTACTTCCGTCATCATATATTTCCCAGTATCCGTTTTTAGCTGGTTCAAGAACCGGAACATCACTCAATTGAATTATTTTCATCTTTTTTGCCGACCTTTGGTAAATTATATTTATCTTTATCTCTACGCCAAACTCTGTAATAATTAAACTTATCGCTTCCTCTATCGTTATCACCAAAAGCTCTAATAATTTCATTCATTGGCATTTCAGCTTTTTTTAGCAAAACTATTGCTTTATTTTTTTCAACAGCAATCTTCATACTTTCTATTTTACAGGTATCAAAAAAGAGTGTCAAGTGGAAAACTTATTGAGTATCATTTTCTTTCATTGCTTTTTCGTGAAATGCCTTAATTTCTTCAGAATTAAAACCTTTGGAGTTCAAAAAAAGTTCAGCATAATCCCAGCCATTATTTTCAAAAATAACAATAGCTTCTTTCTCAATTTCTGTTAACATTTCCTTCGTTTTAGGTTCGGTTTTATCTTTCCAGCACTCATTACAATAATCAATTCCGTCTTCTTCATATCCGCATATATGACAAAGCAACTTATCACAAATGTCGCATTTATGATCTGCTATTTCTTGTTTTGGAAACGAATGATCGTAGAAACAATATAGCTTGCTCATATTATTTTACTTCCTCAACATCTACTCTATTCCAGTTTATTTCTTTTGCCGTCTGCCTCGCTTCTTCTTCATTTTTGGCTTCCGTTTCATAGGAGTATTCGTGAATAGTAATTTTATATTTTTTCATAATTATGGTTATATTCTCTTTTTCTTTTAGGTAGTTTTCAATAATGTCCCTGTCCCAGTATTCCTCATTGTTGTATCTCTCTAAAATATCTTCGCCTAATATCTGTAAAAGTTCCTCGTGGTCTTTTGAATTTAATTCGTCTATTTTCATAGTTTTTTATTATTGTTATTATAGAAAGTTATTTTACCAGTAACACTATCAATAGTCCCAAGCACAGGGATTTCAACCATTTCCTCTTTTTCTTTTTTTTCTGGAATAAAGTTAGTTTCAGGTTTTATCCAGTTGCAAACTCCGTGTCTTTGGCTTGTTTCTGTTTTGAAAAATTGTTGCTGGTTCATAGTTCTTTCATAATAAGTTGTTGCCAGTGGTTCGGGCTTACCATATACATCTGGTATGCCTTCGGCAAGAGCCGGAGAGATAACTTTTTACTACCATTGCCGACCTTTTGAAGAAATTGAGCTATCTTTTCTCGCTGTTGAAGAGGGATTTGCTCATAAGAAACCTTGCTTCTTTCCGCCATAAGCTCGCACAATTCCTCGTTTGTTAATTTTATCTCGTAAAACATTGACCGGTCTTTGAGGGCGTTCATAACCGAGTTTTTATAATTAAAATAATTAAGCAAAAAGATTATCTTACCGGTAAAGCAAAACTTCTTGCTTTCTTTACTGGTGATCCAGCTAACCCTACGCTTCCCGTCTGGGGTAGCCCACAACGCCCCTTTAAGCACTCCTACGCTCTGAATGTCCTTTAAGGTATCCTCTACATCATCTAAAACCAAGATTTTAGGATATTCTAACTTATTTACTTGTTCTAATTCTCCAACTAATCCTTTCGGGGTGATATAATTTGGGATATATTTAAAATGTCTATCCTCAATTAAGTTCATCTCTTTTAAAAACTCCAGCGTGGTTTCGGTCTTTCCATAGCCAGCCGGAGAAACAGCTATCAAAGAATGGGTATTGCTTTTAACTAAAACTTTTATGAATTTTTTTAGGATTTCGTGCTGTTTCATTTTATTGTATTAAAACCTTTTTTTATCATTTTTTCCATTTTTTCCGTGTTTATCTTATGTAATTTAGTAGAAATATCAGCTATAATATCTTTTACTTCTTCTACCGGAAAATTGTGTTGCTCAATTAAATGTCTTGACAGAAAATTACCTGCTATTGCTATTGTTTTTATTTTTTCTAATTCTTTTTTAGTCATAATTTTGTGGCAATTAAAAGCAGAAAACTATCAAACTACTTTACCTTGCCTAATTTACCAGCGTTTGCTGTCTTGACTTCAAGGACTGACACAATATCCACTGGCGGTTGAGCCACTCACTTTCAATTGAAAATGAATGAAGGCGATTACAATTTTCAAAGTGGCGAACTTTCTCACCGGTCAGCAGAAACTCTTTAAAATAGCCCGATAATAATTATCCAAGAAACATCAGAGATAGAGTTTTCTGTTTCTATGATACAACATCAGAGAGATAGTTTTGAATAGAGGTATCTCTTATTTGTATCTATCCACAGAATACCGGATTATCCCAGCATAACCAGACAATTATAAAGACCATTAAAATCGGTTTCTGATAGCTGGATATAACCCTGTTAGGATTTTATATATTGTGATCGTAGTTATCCGGAAACAACTACTTATATCCAGCTATCAAGAACCGATTACTCGGTTGACCTGATAGGCATTAGTAATGTTTCTGCTTTCTGTCCTGTTTCTTTTCTCTTTCCTTGAAATCTTATTATCCCATCTGGTTCTACCGGCACTTTTATTTTTAATCCAGCACTTCTTTCATCACAGAACTCGCTATAAAATGTTGCTATTTTTTTTAGGAACTCCGGATTTACGCATATCTCAATATACTTTCCTTTCTCTTGAAACAAATCATTATATGCTGGAAACTTTCCTTGAATTGTCCGGCTATTAACTGAATTAAAGATTTCTAAATCTGTTTTTCCGATCTCTACATTATCCTCTTTTCTTTTTATAACAACAGCATTATTGAGTATTGGTAAAGTCATTGAGTTTCCACCATTGAATAATTTCAAAACACTTTCAGCACTTTTTCTTGGTAGGATAAACTCTTCAAACTCTTTTCTTGGAGATTTGCCGTCTGGCAAGGTTGGATACTCGTCAGTAGATTTCACGCTGTCAACTCTTATAAGCATAAAACTATCTGTTGCTACACTTTCTTTTGGCTTTATGAGTATTCCGCCTATTTCCGGTCTGGCTGTGTTTTCGCCAGTAAAATCTTTTATTCTAAAATTATATTTATTGTAAAACATATTATTGTTGTTTTTTTAATTCTAAATCAATGTTTTCTATTGCCATAGCAATAATCTCTCTTAACAAACCGGCATTTTCTTTGGTAATAATAATTTGTGCGATAAAACCTTTTTCTAAATCTATTAACTGACCTAAATTACCGATTAACTCTTCTCTTTTTTTTAATAATTCTTGATTTGTCATAATTTTAAATCAGGATAATTTTTTTTAATTTCTTGTATAATTCTATCTTTTTCTATCTCTAAATCATTCATTTCTGCGGGTTGATTTGTTTCCTTAATTGTTTTTTCAACCTCGTTTAAATCCTTGAATAAATCTATTTCGTTTGCCATAATTTTATTTTTAGTTAATTTATTATTAAGAGAACCTACTCCGGCTTTTCTATGCTTTCGCAATATCCGTTGAAAGCCGGTAAGACGGGGATTACTCCGGTCTAAATTAAAATCTCTTTCTCATCATTGCCTCCGGCTTTACGCATCAAAAAGCAATAGTAGGAAAGAGAT
>DATKUW010000021.1:0-6546 GCA_035530435.1 Bacillota bacterium | reverse complement strand
GTGGATAAATTAGAAAATAAGGTGTTTCAATGAAACTGAAACAATTAGTAGAAGAATTTAAAACTGGCGTAAAAGTAAAAAATTTTCATTCCGAGCCAGAAGAATATGTTGAGGTATTTGTTAATCCAACACCAAAAGAATTAAAAGCAATAGGTGGTGGATATAGATGGTTGCTTGATTTAAAAAAGAAAAAAGTATTCGCGTTTACTGATAAAGTAATGCATGCTTCTATGTTTGAACCACTGGGCTATAATAATAATAGTGGATCGAGAAACATTCATTTTCATGACCCAAACTTTCTTGGTGGAATTACAAATTCAGACGGAAAAACAACTATTGATTCTATCTTTATTTCCCCTGTTAAAACTTCTGTTGCGGTATTGAAAAATGACTGGTCTTTTGCCTATAAATATATTCCAGGTCTTAAACCTTGGTTAGAAAAAAACAAAAAACCGGCACTAAAAGAGCTAGAAAGAAGATTTAAATTTGAAAATCCAGAAGAGACTCCTTTGGATATACGAGGAGTAGAATGAAACTAAAAACTTTTGTAGAAGAATGGAAATATTCTTTCAACCATAAGAATAAGACAATAGAAGTCTTTAAGAATCCAACTCCAAAAGAATTTCAGGAAACAATGAGAAGAGACCAATTTGGAGAAGTAAGGTGGATGGCAAAAAATAAAAATGTGTATATATTCCCAGCTGGACTAACCATTCATGAAGTAGTTCTTAACCACATGAGAGAACCAATTGATTCAGCAACTGACGGAACTTGGTTAACGGGTGTTGTATCTAAAAATGGTGTGGGGAGTGATTCGATTGGTTACTACTCATCTGGAATAAAACCAGGGGAAACTCCTTCACAATTTAAGAAAGTAGAACAAAAAGCAAGAAAACTATTATTGGGCAAGGAGTGGGATTGGGTTGGAAAATATATACCAGGATTTGAAAAATGGTGGTCTGGGGCAAAACAAGCAATGAAAAAAGCATATGATTTGAGGAAGACATGAAACTAAAAACATTACTAGAAGAGTGGAAAGACTCATTTAAATTTGGAAAACATACCTATGAAATATTTAAGAACCCAACACAAAAAGAATTATTAGCGGTATCAAATCAAACAAAAATAATTGGTGGAGAAATGGAAGGTATGGAAGGCGAAGACATCAGATTTATAATTGATATGGTGAAGAAAGACTTGTATGTTTTTAGTGCACTGTTATTACACAGAGAAGCGGCAAAAGAATTAGAAATTGATCTTAATCATTGGACGGTTGAAGATGAAAATAGATATATCTATGATTATGGAACATACAGAAAAGGAAAAATAGAAGTTAGCAGATATAGTTTGGATGAAAAAAATTTAAAAGATTATGGAAGATATTTCTCATTAAAGACATGAAACTAAAAACATTGTTAGAAGATTGGAAAGACTCTGTAAAAATAGGAAAGAACACCTACGAAATATTCAAAAATCCTACTCCAAAAGAATTGTTAAGTGTATCAATGCAAACGAAAAAAGAAGCCATGGGATATGTCGATAAAGATATAAGATTTATAGTTGATACTGTAAATCATGATATCTATGTTTTTAGTGCATTGTTATTACATCAAGACGCCAGTGAAAGGCTTGGAATGGAAGAAGATGACGATTGTATTTTTGATTACGGAACATACAAGAAAGGGAAAATTGAAATCGGAGAGAATTTTTATCTAGAGGGTGGGAAAGAATATTATACAAAAATCATGAAAGGCTTGGAAAGATATTTCTCTTTAAATAAACAAAAATAATATATAAATCCGTCCACTGATTACGGAACATATAGTAAAGGTAAAGGTAAAATAAAAGTTTACAAATATGGTATAGAAGAACAAATCTTGAAAGATTTTGAGAAATACTTCACATTTTAAAGACATGAAACTAAAAACATTACTAGAAGAGTGGAAAGACTCTATTAAAGTAGGACGCTACACTTACGAAATATTCAAAAATCCTACACAAAAAGAATTATCAAGTGTTGCTGCACAGGCAGATAAAGAAGGCATAAGATCTATGGTTGATGATGACATAAGATTTATAATTGATAAAAAGAAAAAGGATTTATATGTTTTTAGTTCGTTAATAACACACCCAGACGCAGCTAGTAAATTGGGAATAAAATATTCAGACTTTGAAGAAGAACATATTTTTCATTACGGAACATACAAGAAAAAGAAAGGAAAGATTAAATTAGGCGATGTTGAGGATTTTCCAGAAGCAACTAATTTGGTAAAAGACAGAACTCTTGGAAGATACTTCTTCATTTAATATATAAATCCGTCCACGTTCCTTCCTCCCCCTTACACCCCCGTAATATACTTGAAGAAAGATAAACGAAGCAACGAACTCTAAACTTGCTTTGAACTGGCACTGGTTTAAGCTTTTTCTTTCAGGATCAAGAATTGACAATTAACTATGCTATTTGCTATACTTAATTAATTGGCAAGACTTGTTGTTTTCACCACTTTCGTCTTGCCCTTTCCTTTATCATGTTTCTGTAATCGCTCTTTCCAGAACTTACAAATCTTAATAACATTCTTAATGTATGCTGTGAAGGGGTTTTAAAAAATGCTCCAGACCAAAGATTTTACATTTTTGTGTCTTTTATTTGGGTAAAGATAACATTGACATGAAACTAGAAATCTTTATGGAGGAATGGGTAAAAACAGTTAGGTTTGCTGAAACTCCTATAGAAATATTCAAGAATCCATCTCCAAGAGAATTAAGGGACATAGAAAAAGCTTTTAAACATAAAAGCAGGTATGACAAGTATGACAAGATGATAAGGTGGGCCGCTAATAGTAAGACTAAAGAAGTGTATGCTTGGAAAGGACTACTTAATCATGATATGGCTTTAAATAGAGTTAAAGCTCTACGATATGATATGTCATCATTTGAATCACCAAATTGGTTAACTGGTGCTATACTAGATGGTAAATATGAAAGTGATAAGTTGATGACGACAGGATTACTTGATAGGTTTTTAAAGAAAGATTGGTCGTTTGCTTATAAGTATTTGCCAGGACTTAAAAAGTATTTAGATGACTTTAGAGGAATGAGAAAGAAGAAATGAAACTACAAGAGTTAATGGAAGCAAAAATAATAACGGGGCTCAGTGGTAGATTTGAACCATTAGAACTAAAAGATGGAAGATGGGCTATGTCATTTGAAACGGATGAGGGAAATAGGTTTGTTGTTAATGCTTCGTTAACTAATTATCTTAGATTTAAGAAATGGGAGAACAAAAGAGCGTATGCGGATATTCAGCCAATAGGAAAGAAGATAAAACTTCCTACCGGAGAAAGATATCCACTTGTTAGAATGAGAACAGAAGTTATGGTTAATAAGAAAGGGGAAGAACATCCAGATAAACCAGAGGTAGTATTCTAATGAAATTAAAAACATTTGTAGAAGAGTGGGTTACTTCAGTTAAAAGAGGAAGTGTTTTTGAAATATTCAAAAATCCTAACCCGGGAGAGTTAAAAGATTTAGCAAAAAAAGGAAAGAGTTACGTCAGGTATATAATAGATTATGACAAAGAAAATATTTACGTATTTTCAGTAAATTTTTTACATTTTGACGCAGCGATTGAAATAGATAAAAAAGCTGGAACAGAGTTAAAGAAAATGTATATAAATACAAAACCCGGAGAAGAAAAAAATATTTTTTATAGTGGGAAAATAATTGGAGGTAAAATAACTACCAGCCCAAGAATATACAAAAAAATAAAAAGAACAAAAATAGAGAAATTTTTTGTAATCAGTAAACTTTTTGGAGCTACAATCTAATGAAACTGAAAATGTTTGTGGAAGAATGGTTGATGACCATAGAACAAGGAAAACATAAAGGAATAGAAATTTTTGTAAATCCATCTTCAAGAGAGCTATTAGAAATTGTTAAAAGAAATGGAAAAAGTATTAGAGCTATTGTAAGTCCCTTAGATAGCAAAATTTATGTATTTCCTGCCTACATACTACACACATATGTAGCTTATGAAGTAGACAAAGAAAAAAACACAGAACTAATAAAAGATTATAGTGGACCGCGTAAAGAATCTAAAAATATATACGTGGAAGGAAAAATAGAGGGAGGAAAAATAATTGTTTTTAAAGGATCAAATTATAAGAAAATTAAAGAACTTAAAATGAAAGAAGCTGATAGGATATTCTCTGAACCTAGGAAATACAAATGAAACTACAAATGTTTGTAGAAGAGTGGGTTACTACATTAAAAAAATTTGGAAATGATTTTGAAATATTTGTGAATCCAGAACCAGGAGAACTAAAAGATTTGGTAAAAAAAGAAGGAACGAAAGAAATAAGATATATTATAGATTTTGAAGAAGGAAAGGTTTATGTATTTACTGTTGATTTACTTCATCCAAATGGAGCAGCAGCAATAGGAACAAGATTAATTAAGGCATATAACAAGAGAGATTATAAAAACTTTTATTTTGGAACCGGAAAAGTAAGGGGAAGCAAGATTAATATAGAACAATTTGATTATGATTTTTTTAAAAAAAACAAAAGATTTGATGGAGTGAAAAAGTATTTTACAGGAAGTTATTATTAATGGCAAAAGAAACAACGACTGAACTAACACCCGAAAATGGAAAAGAATTAGCTAGATTGAAAAGAAAAGAAGAAAGAAGAAAAGCTAGATTAAGGAAAAACTACAAAGAAAAAATAGCAAATTTTTTTTATGATATTTCTATGTATGTTGCTACCGCAGGTGGGGTAATGTTTAGCAAATATCTTCCTATTTTTAAAGAGGTTATACAAAACGATTTGAAGGAAATAGCAATATTGACCCCATATAAATTACAAATAATAGCATCACTAGGATTAGCTTTTGTCGTTGTTTATATGGATGAAAAGGGTGGTGATGTTATTGGTAAAAAAAGAAATTGGAAAAAAAGAGTGTTTAATCATGTAGCCAGAGGGGTTATGTGGCATACGATAATTGGAGGATAAAAATGACATTAAGGGAGACAATGAAGATAGATAATTCTTTGTTGCTTGAGTCCGGGATAAGAATTCCAAAAGGAACTCGTGCAGCAAAGATCATATTCCATGAGGATCTTGATGGAATTATGTCCGCTATTCTAGTTGTTAATCAATTAGAAAAGCAGGGAATACCTAGGGACAAAATAAAACTATCTGGTATTCAGTATGGAGATAATAACGAAGAAGTAAAAAAGAAACTTTCTTCTAGCAAAGGACAAATGGTTGTTCTCGTTGATTTCGCAAGAATTCCAGAAGGAGAAAAAGGAAAACTTGATTTCTGGTCAGATCATCATGTTAATGAAGACATTAATGAGATGACAAAGAAAGAAAGAGATCTTGTCATAAAAGGACAAACGATATATAACCCAAAGTATCCAAAGCCACTAAAATATTGGTTTGAGGGTGGCGAAGCACGACACAGAGGAATGGAGGGAGATATAAGAAACTTGAAAACCCTTGGGTTACAAGGCGATACCCCAGAAGAAAGAGTGAGAGCCAAAAAGGCAGTTACTCAATTAAATCCATTTTTGTCTGGACACATGCATTTAAAACCATCTAAAAGACCTAGCAATGATATGTTCTTATCTATATTAGCGGCACAAGAACAAGCAAAAACAAAATCAGAAATTAAAGCCGAAAGAAAAAGGTTGGCCGGCACACAAAGAGATAGATCTCCATATTCAAAATCTGGAGCTTCTATAGGAAGAACAGATTTTTCAAGTGAAACTGGACACCTTGCAAGAACTAACGCAAGGGGAATTGCTGATAAAAATACCATTGATGCAATTGATAAAGTAGATAGTGCAAGTTATTCTAGTCTAGAAGATATATATTTTATACGAAAAGACTTCGCAGAAAAAGGAAGAATGGAAAGACTTGCAAATATAACAAATATCTTACTTGGACAAATGATAAAAGGTAATCCAAATGCTGTTAACAATATAATAAAGGTTACTAAACCATCTCTTGTGTCTTTATATATGAATGTATTGAAAGCAGCCAAATTGTCAGAAGAACAAGTAGCAGCAATACAAGAACTATCAAAAGATAAACCAGATATGGAAAAAGTAAATGCGATTAGAGCAAAGCTTTCTCCTGAAGAGGCAAAGGATGTTAAAAAAGGTTCCAAGATAAATGCACCATCCAGTCTAGAAGGAATGCAAGACAAAGCAGAAAGTGATTTAGAAAAACACACCGATGCCTCAACAACGAAGTTTATGGCGGGCGGCCCTGCTGTTATAATACAGAATGCAAGTGGAAGAGGACAACCGTCAAGATTTCTTGGTTCATTACTAACAAAAAAAGATGGCTCAAGATATCCAGCTCAAATGAGGGAGTGGGCTACAATGATGCAAATATCGCTTAACCCAGAACTTTCTAAAACAAAAAGAGAGCAGATTGATTTAGTCAAAGTTATAAATCAAGCAATGGATGAAGTAAAAAAAGAAATGGAAGGTAGGTGGAACAATTGGTCTTTTAAAATAATGAAAAAAGAATCCGG
>DATKUW010000020.1:0-10595 GCA_035530435.1 Bacillota bacterium | reverse complement strand
CTTTATTTCAATTCTATCCCTGAAATAAAGCCATATAAAATAACCGACAAATAAAATTAAACTTCCAAAATAAATAAATTTACTTATGAAATTTGTTCCATTGAATAATGAAGTTGGAGAAATTCTGCTGAACAAAATACCCGACACCACCGCTATCCATAAAAGGAAAAATAAAATTTTATTCTTTTTTTTACCAATTCCCTTAGACATATTAAAACCAAAAAATAACATTCCCAAATAAAAAAACCAAAAGAAAATCTTACCAATTTGTCCAACCCAGTCTTCTAAAAACGGTTGTTTATTTTCTGCAACAGTCAGACCTGTTCTACCTGCCCCAAAAGGATGAATAAATCGATTAAAAGTATTTGAAATAAAAGAAAATAAATTTCCTTGAAGAATAAGGAAGATTAATCCAATTAAAACCAAGATTAATAAACTATACAAAACCCTATATTTTTCTAATTTTTCTTTTTTGACAAATTTTATTTTATTTTTAAATCGAATAAGGGAAAAATCAACGAGTAAAAATAACAAAACCGCTACAGAAATAATGCTTGAAGGACGCAATAAAACCCTGCTAATCATGTCCATAAAAGAAAAATCATAGAGTAATCCAGACAAGATACTAAAGACAATCCAGGACAAATAAAAAATCAATAGACTTTGTAATTGTTTTTTATTCGTTTCTTCTAAATTTTGAGATTTAATCACCCAAAATAATCCGAAACTTAGTGGAATAATCATGAAAATAAAGTTCGCACCCCCGCCCCAACTAGCCACAGCAAACGCAGATAAAAATCCAGTCAATAAACCAAATAAAAGTACCTTAATTATGTCTTTTTTATTTTCTTTTTCAAGAAATTTTAATGATAATCCATATCCGAGAAGAACCAAGAAAAAAGCAAACATTCCTATTGCCTCGTGGTCAGAAAAACCAGCCATAGTTCTATAGAGATAAGGGGGGAGAAATGCTAGAAACGCAGAACTGATTATCGCAGTTACTTTTGATTTTGTCAGAAAATAAATCAAAAAGAAAAATACGGCTAAACCAAGTGCAAAAAAAATCACAGGCGAAATTATGTCGACAAACTGCAATGTAATTTCGCTATCAAAAATCTTTCCTATATTATATAAAAAAACTATGGCCTGTGGCAGAATTTCATGAATAAACCCCAAATTTGCAGAAGGATATCTCATTACATCAACAGGAGGTAAACCACCCTGCTCAACAATTGTTTCCGCAATCCTCAAAAAATAAAAAGGATCAAGGGCTGTAGGAATTTGTTTGCCTGTCGTTTGATCAACTAGAAGCCCGAGATTTTGAGTTCTTATTAATACCCCAAAAATGATCACTAAAATAAGAAGGACAATGACAAGGGAGGTCTGTATTTTTTTGTTTTTAAAAAAATCAGCCGCACCACTAAAACTCCTCTTTATTTTTTCAGTATTTATGTTTATAGTATTTTTTTTATTTTCTTCATCCATTTTTTATTAAAATTCAAGGGAAAACTCCTTTAAAATCTTTATTAATATATAAAAATAAAGAACGCTAGAATTATTATGAATATTTGAAATGCATGGATAAGGTAAACAACCTCTTTTTCATAAACTTTTTTATTGGATTTTATTTTTTTAAGAAAGTAAATTGCGAGATGTTCTAAACCATATATTTTTTTATAGGGCATTTCAAGGCTTCCATCTTTATTCGGTTTAGCGAAAGATTGTTTTTCAAGTTTTCCTCGGAGCTTTAGACCAGTTTCAATGATGTAAGGAATGAACACAAATAGGGCTATTTTTTGAAAATTTCCTAAGATAGCCATGCCCGCAATAAATGCTCCGATTGTCCAAGTTAGAGAATCTCCTGGGAAAACCTTTGCAGGATATTTATTATAAAACCAGAAGCCAATCAACGCAAAAACCAGAGTTAAACCAACCAAAGTAAGCCACGCATGTCCTGAAACATATGCGACATAAGACAAAAATCCAATTATGAGAATTCCCTGCCCTGCCTCTAAACCATTATAGCCTGCTAAAAAATTGTAGGTTGTTGTTGCCCCTGCAACCCCCAAAGGAATTAAAAGTAATGGATAAAGAATTCCAAAGTTTATCTGTCCAAGAAAAGGAAAATTCATCGTAGATGTACCTGCATTAATCACAACTAAGGGAATTGAAGCAATAAACGCAAGTAAAATTCTTGTTCTTTTCGATAAACCCTTATTTTTCCATCCAAGCATGTCATCGATAACACCCACCATTGATAAAATAAGGACAACACTTAACAAAGCAAAAATATTAAGATTTACAGAATCAAAATCTTTCATGATGAAGGTTCTTACAGCGATGTAATAAAAAACTCCGATGATAAATGCAATAACAACAACTATTCCTCCAGAAGCAGCCACATTTTTTGGTTTCCCTGGTTTATTCATGTCCTCCCAAATAAGGCCGGCTTTTTTAGTCATTTTTATCCAGAAAGGAATTGTGAAATATGTCAAAACAAAACTAATAACAAGAGAAAGAATCAATAAAACATTCACCATGACTACTTAAATTATCCTTCATTTTTAAATCTTATAGAAATAAATTCCATAAATTTTCATCAATTAAAAAAGTAAAGGGGTGAAATATACTTCTATCACAGCAGCAATCACGAGAATTAATAGAGCTATAAATAAAAGAATAACTGTATTTTCCAATACATGGATGAATTTTTTGCCATGTATGCCGTTTCTGATAATTCCCACCCCAAAAATACCTCCTGCGAGAGCAGTTATAAAATAAGCTGCAATTTCTGGGAATCCATGAATCATATATCTTAAAATTCCCAAAGGGATTTCTTTTATTGTGTACTTTGTAAAGATATTTATTGCAGCAGCGATAACGCTGGCATTCCATGTAAGAACAAAAATGGCTCCCGCACCAAAAATTAAGGACAAAAGTAAAGTGAATATCATAACATAAACATTGTTTTCTATTATTGATAAGAATCTTATGCCTTTTGTTGCAACATTCGTTGTTCCTTGGACTGTTTCAGCAAGGCTGTATTTTTCAACACACCCAATAACACTTCCAGGACTGTTTATTCTACAGTAAGTTTCTATCTGTGCATTAAAAAGATTAGAATCTCCTAAAATAACGTGCCAAAATGAAAAAGCGACGATAAAACCCATAAAAAGCCACATAAGCGCAAAAATTGCATCTTTATGGATTTTCCACACACTTAAAAATCCGACTACTTGCTCGTCTTCTAACTCTTCTTTCTTTATTATATAATACATAAAAGGCAGAGAAAACATAACAGCAAAAGTCACAACAATTATTCCGGAATATTGTGAAAGAACAGCATCTTTTGAAAAAAACCAGCTTACGAGTAAAAGAGAAAGGGAGGCATAAATGATTCCCACAAAAAACATTTTCCAAGGGCCCTTTTCAACTCTTTTAGGATTAACAATACTTTCTAACATAAAGAGAATAAAAAAAGAGAATTTTTAAACTTTCTTAAGTTTAATAATTTATGAATAAAAAAAGAAATGAGAAAAAAAAAGAAAATTCAATAAAATTCAATAAAATTATTAACAATATAAAAAAGGTCAAAATTCAAGGGGCGAGAAATATTGCAAGAGAAGCTGTAAAAGCTTATTTTTTGGTTCCCTCTAAAAAGACAAAACAAATTCTTTTAGCTTCCCGACCCACAGAACCCATGATGGAAAACGTTCTTGATTTGGCTGAGTCTGGAATTTCCAAGGAAAAAATACTAAAGTATTTTCAGGAAACTCAAGAAAAAATAAATATGTCGACTATAAAATTAATAAAAAACAAAGACATAATTTTTACACACTGTCATTCCACAAATGTTATTAATTCATTAATTTATGCAAAAAAGAAAGGAAAAAAATTTGAGGTTTATAATACAGAGACTCGCCCCCTTTTTCAAGGAAGAAGAACAGCAAAAGAAGTGGGAAAAGCGGGAATTAAAGTAACCATGTTTGTGGATTGTGCTGCAGCATTTGCAATTGAAAAAGATAGTAAAAAAGATAAAATTTATGCGAATAAAATATTTCTCGGCGCAGACGCCCTTATAAAAAAAGGAATCATAAATAAAATAGGGAGCAAAATGATAGCTGAACTTGCATATTTTCATAAAATTCCATTATATATTGTTGCAGATTCATGGAAATTTACAAAACGAAAAGTTCCGATTGAACAAAGACCTCTTAATGAAATTTGGGATAAGGCCCCTAAAAATATCAAAATAAAAAATCCTGCCTTTGAATTTGTCCCTAAAAAATATATAAGAGCAATTGTTTCTGAATTTGGAGTTCTTTCTTATGATAAATTTTTGAAAAGATGTGAAAATTAATCTGTTGGAGAATCGAGAAACATGTCGGCCATCTCTTTATCAATTTCCTCAGCCTCGTTTTCTAATTCTTTTTTTACCTGATTGAGTTTTTCTATCTGTTCTTTTATAATTTTTTTTGTTTCTGGAACACTTTTTTCCACAAAGTTTTTACTTCCAACATCAACTATCATTTCATCTGAAACAAGTTTTGTTTTTACAAAAATTCCTCTTCCTAATGGGGCAAGAACTTCTTTTCCTACAGAATTTTTAATTTCATCCATATCAAAATTTAGAGAATTTAAATCAATTATGTTTTTTTCAACCAATTGTGATTGCTGACCGAGTAATTCCATATTCCTTTCAAACATACCTAATTTGTACAAGAGTTCTTGGGACATCTCTAATTCCTTTTCTTTTTCTTGTTTTCCCATTCTTTCGTATTTTTAGACTACTTTAAAAATCTTTCTTAAAATAGAACTAAAAATCATTGAACCCAAAAGATAGAACCAAAACCAGTTTAAAAAACCAAAAAATTTAATATTTCCTGCAGCAGCAAAAAAGTCCATGAACCATCTAAAGAATAAAATAAGGGGTATTGAAGTATAAATAATCGGTCTCATACTTAGTTTCATCATTTTCGGAAGAAATGCGAACTGCTTTTTTTGCAATTCCATCATTTTTTCAGGATGCTCTTTAGCTTTTTTTATCTCTTCTTGAACTTCTTTTTGTTCTTTTTTCATCTCTCCAAGTGTTTTTTGATCTGTCCCATATTTTTGAACAAGAGTCATAAGAATTGCTATTAAGATAACAAGTAAAGTCATCCCTATTGTTACATTCCAATTGAGAAGTGCTCCTGCTGTAGGATTAAGTATAAAGTTAGCAGCATCTCTTATCCATGAAACTTTTTCCCAAAAAAAAGCAATCAGTAGGGCAAGCAGCATTACGATAAAAATTCCTTTAAAACTTCCCTCTTTGTTCATTTGGTTAAAAAATATTAGGTTTTTATAAACTTTCTCATTACAGGATGCATATCCATTGCATGTTGTTGTGCAATATTTTGGTAAAATTGGAACATAATCATTATTACCAGAAGAATTGCTGTTCCAGAAACCAGTGCTCCGAATAAATTTGTAATTGCTGCAAGGAAACCTATTGCAAGACCCCCCATCACAGTTAAGGGCATGATATATCTATCGAGGATGCTTTCAAGAATTCTTTCATCTTGTCTAAATCCTGCTACCTGTAATCCTGATGCGGAAATTTTGTGTGCCTGACTTTTTGAGTCCATTCCAGAGGTTTTAATCCAGAAAACAGCAAAAAGCGTGGAAAAAAACATAAAAAATAGGGTATGAGTTAGTCCTTGCAGCAAGTATCTCGGTAAAAATCCCCCTCTAATGATTAATTCCAAGAGATTTGTTGAACCCACCCAGAAAGCTAGACCTGAAATAGCTTGACCTTCAATAAACCTTCCTAAAAAAGTAAAATGAGACGCGAATTTTGCCCCTCCAATACACTGTTCAGTTATGCCTGCAAGACACGGAGCTGCAGCATTGTCAATGATACCTCCAAAAAGTTGTATATTTGCTACCAAGGCAGCTGTTAAAATAACAGGAATAACAGAAGTATAGAAAAACGACAAGGGCCATTTTACTCCATACCCTCTAATTCTTCCGAATGACAAGGGAATTTCAACTTTTAAAGACTGGGCCCATACAACAACCATGAAAATTAGGAGTGTTGCAATTATCGCCCCCACCGCTGATAAAAGCTCTATTGGATATTGATTTATCACAGACTGTATGAGAACAAAAACCTTACCTGTACATGGAACTGTTGTGAAATTCAAAAGACAGTTTCTTCCTTGAGTATCGAGAAATTGAAATGCACTAGTTATAAGTCTCCATGAAACTCCTGCTGCGATAAACAAACTAACACCAGAACCAAACCCCCATTTTGTAGTAAGTTCATCCATATAGAAAATAACCAGTCCTCCTAAAATGAGTTGAAATATAAGAAGACCGGTAAATCCAGGTGCTGCTTGGAGACCCTTCATTAAAACATAAACCATGGCTTCAAAAATTATGAAAAAGAAAACCAAAATTTTCTGGAGTCCTTGGAAAAATTTCTTTCCTTCAGCTGTTGTTGTATCTATGTTTAATATTTTTGAACCTGTAAGAAGCTGTAAAATAATAGAAGCCATTACGATAGGTCCTATTCCAAGAGAGATTATACTTCCAAATTCTGTTCCGAGAATTATAGCTAAAAATTCAAAACGGGCCAAGGCATTTTCAGAAAGCCCGAACAGTGGAATATTTGCCAAGACAAAAAATGAAGCCAACACTATAAGTGTCCATTTAGCTTTTACATTAAAACTAAGCTTTTTTTCATCAGGCTTTTTTATTTCTGGAATATAATTAAATATGCCTCTTAAACCACCAGCCATTTTTTTATTTTTTATCCTCTTTTTCTTCTTTTTTACTTAAGATAATATCGCCCCCACCTTTTTTCACTTTTTCCATCGCTGATTTAGAAGCTTCTTTAGCTTTTATAATTAATTTATTTTTCAACACATGTTTTTTAGATCCACTAAGAATTTTGTAATCTTTAAGATTTATTTCAAGACCAGAACTTGTTTTTTTTGCAAGCCCTTTTCTGATATATCTTTCAAGATTCAATTCAAGATCTTCAAGATTTATTCTTTTTCTTTTATCTCTTTGCGTTTTTTTGCTCGTAATTCCTTTTTTTCCAAAATATTTGTGTCCATAAAGTTTTGTTACTAGTGTTTTTTTATGGTCAGCCCTTTTTCCAGAGCCAGACATACCTGCTCCTCCCCGATGCCCTGATTTTTTGTGCTTTTTCCTCTCTCCCCATCCATGAGTTCCCCTGCCACGCCCATGCATTCTTGAAGATTTTTTACGTTTTTTTGTTTTTTTATTAATCATTTACAACATCCTTTCTATTAGTTCATTTATTTTTTCTTTATTATTTCCTAGAACCCCTTTTTTCCTTCCAAAATGTAATTTACTGTCAATTCCTTTTCTAGGAGGGTGCAATCTAAAAAATGGTTTGAGATTCAAATCTTCATATTTTTCCCCTTTTTCCAATCCTTCCACAATTTTTTTCACATCAATATTTTTTTCCTTGTCTATTTTTTGACCTCTTTTTTCAATCATTTTTTCAAAAACATTTTTATCTACTTCACCAAACGCGACAAAATTTCTAATTTTTTTTATCATTCCGAGCTGCTCTTTTGTAGGAGCGATAACTACACAGGCATATTTTCTTCTCAATCTTAACCGGTACAGAGTTTCTTTCATCTCTTTGTTGAGTCCAACTTGCCCCCGGATTCTTATGATACAGATTCTTTTCATTTTTTATTTTTTAAGTTTGTTTTTTTAAGAGCATTAAAACATGCTTTAACAAAATTGAAAGTTGTTGTTCTTTTTCCAAATGTCTTGCTATAAACATCTTTTATTCCAGCAAGCTTCAACATTTTTTTCAACTCGTCACTAACTACAAGGCCTGTTCCTTGTGGTGCAGGAATTAATATTACCACGCAGCTTCCTTCTTTTCCATCGACTTTAAATGGAACAGTATGCAGTTCTGAACATGCGCAATCAAAGCTAGAACATCCCCTTTTAACCTTCATTATATTTAATTTTGCTTTTCGTATTGCCTTATCTCTTGCAGGAAGAGTTTCTTTCGCTTTTCCAATTCCTACACCTATATGGCCATTCTCATCTCCAACAATAGCCATTGTAGAAAATACTGGAATGTTTCCTTCCTTAGTTTTTTTCTGTGTTTGTCTCCATACTCTTCTTTTTCCTCCCCCAAATTTCCCTTTTGCTTGCCCTATCAATATCAAATCTGTTTTTAGATTTAACAAAGAATCAACAACCTGTTCCTCAAGAATTTTTCTGTTATTATCAAAAATTTCATCAATACTTTTTATTTTTCCATCTTTCACTTCTTGCCCCAGCTTTGTTTTTGGCTCCCACGCAGAAATTACTTCTGCTGCTGCTCTTTCAATAGATAATTCCTTCTCACTTTTCTTTTCCTTTTCAGCATCCGCCTTTTCAATTATTTCCTTTTCCTTTTCAGCATCTGCCAATCGTTTCTTTTTTTCTTTCTCAATTTCTTCTTCTGTTAATTTTATTGCAATTTTCTTATCTTTTTTCGCTTTTTTCTCAGCTACTGCTTCTGAAAGTGTTTTATGAGCTTCTGCTGTTTTTTTTAAGGCCTCAAATTCTTTTTTCTTATCAGTCATTTTTCATTTTCTATTTTTGATTTAATTTCTTCGAATATTTTTGAAAAATCTTTTTTTAGGTGTTTTCCTTTTATTCTATCTTCAGAGGGGAAAAATTTCTCTTCACATTTTACTTTAATTCCTGAATCATTTAATCCTTTCAGAAAAGCAAAAGCCCTGTTTTTGTGTAAAACCCTTAGCATTCCAAAATCAGCAATAGGCTCAGGAAGTTTTCTTCCTAAAATCTTTTTTCCGATGAGTAATCCTGTAAGATAAGAAGCAGGGGTTGATTTGAGACTTCCTTTCAGTTCTTCTGGCCATCCGTATTTAAAGAGATTTTTTGAAGTTATTCCAATCTCAATTTTATCTTTAGCTTCTTTACTTTTGACATATTGGGCTATGAAGTATTTGTTTGTTTTTTTAAATATGACTCGGGCAGACCCGCTTTTAAGCAATTGAATTCTTTTCGAATAGTCTGTTTTATGTTCTTTCCTTCTTCTTTTTAGTGTTTTCATTTTTTCGTTCCTTTTATATAATCCCTGAGATGTGATTTGCTTCTAAATATTTTGTTTCTTATTTTCTTCCTTATATCATCAAATCCTTCTTTTGATATTTCCCCTTTATTTTTCATTTCTGAAACATATTTTCTAAGTTTTCTCGTAAGAGTCATATAAACTTTTTTCCTTTGATTCCTTTTTTTCCTTATATTTCCAATACTTCTTTTCCTTTTCTTCTTAACTTTTTTCCTTCCTTTTCTCTCTTTTATTATTATTGCCCCATCTTGCTTGAGATCTCTCATATCTTGCTTTGTAATTGCTTCTTTAATATCCTTAAGCCTGGATTCTGCAAAAACTATTCGATCTTCTCCGACATTAAAAGTTCTTTTTGCAAGGTCTTTCTTGTTCTTCAGATTCATTTTTTCTTCTCCTTTTCCTTTTCTGGAGTCTTTAGTTTTTCAGTTTTCTTTAGGAATTTTTGAATATTGATGTTTTGGAGAGCAATGTTTTTTTCTTTGGCCTTTTTTACTATTTCAATCTTTTTCTTTTTTCCCAGCTTTCCGATAACTAGTATCTCGTTTTTTTTGGTTTTTTCCAGATCTTTGAGATTTCTTATAATTCTAATTTTACTTCTTTCAGAGTTCTTTTTCTTATATCCTACGCTAACACTCGCTGGGCACCCTTTCCTTTTTTCTCTCATTTTGTTATCTCTTCCCTTTGGTTTTCTCCAAACTTGTTTTTTCTTCTTACTTTTTCCTAATTTCCCATATCTACTCCAAGTTCTTCTTAGAAATTTTGCCATTATATCTCCTTTCCCGCTTTATTTATTATGAAAATTCCATCTTGGAAGACTCTCCTATCTTTTTTCCTTATTTTTGTAGCAGTTTCAAAATTTGCAGCAGCTTGCCCGGCAAGTTCTTTGTTAGGGGAGATCACTTTTATTATTTCTTTATCCATCTCTATCTCTACCCCTTTTGGAATTTTTGCTCTTCTTGGTATTTTTTCTCCAAGAAAATTTTTAATTATAGCTTCCCCTTCTTTTATTTCGACATTAATAGGGAAATGACTAAAACAAATTTTTAGTTGATATTCAAATTTTTTCTGTACGCCTTCAATCATGTTCTTTATGTGTGCAGCAATAGTATTCATGAGTTTTTTTTCTTTTTTTGTCGCTTTTTTATTTCCGATAATTATCTCGTTACCTTTTTTATTAAATTCAAGGTTATTCGTATTAAATTTTTTCTCAATCTCTCCCTCTGCACCGCTAATTTTTAGAACGTTCTCTATTATTTCTGCAGAAATCCCCTCTGGAATTTCTATTATTTGGTAGAGTTCTTTTTTCATTTTAATAAAAATAAGCTATCAAGCATCCTCCGATTTCTTCTTCTAAGGCTTTTTCATGGGTTGTCAAACCCTTATTTGTAGAGATAATAATTGTACCAATATTTCTTGCTGGCAGATATCTCCTTTTATATTTTTCAATTTGGTCCTTTTTCACTGTAAATCTCGGTTT
>DATKUW010000019.1:0-11727 GCA_035530435.1 Bacillota bacterium | reverse complement strand
AAGCCCCGATAGTTCAGAGGCCAAGAATGCGGCCCTTTCACGGCCGTGACCCGGGTTCGAATCCCGGTCGGGGCGTTTATACTTTAAATTGCTTTTATTTTAACATTAAAAAATTTCAAAAAAATAGGATTTTTATGATTACTTTACCCTTCTAACCAAATCAAAGAAAGATTTTTTCTCAAATAAACTAATCTTTTTTTCCTGGAGATTAATATGAATCTTGAGTAATCCAAGCATGCCTATAAAAACAGTGCAGATAAGGAAATTCCTTCCTTTGATATTCTGTAAAGAAAAAATTATCTTCTGAAGCTTGTTAGTTATATCTCGCTTTTTCATCTCATCAACAATCATTTTTTCCACATCTTCAAAATTAAAATCAAAATCCTGCTTCATCTTTGGAGGAACTTTTTTTGTTAGTGTTTCAACAGGAATTTTCTCAATCTCTTTTTCAAGCCTAAAACTAAACATTTTTTTGATGTTTGGAATATAAAAATCAAGATGCCTCTGATTATCTTTGCCTTCTTTGTCCACTGTAAAGAATCCAGAACAAAGATATGCTTTTGGATTTTCTTTCATAAACTTCTTAAAAATGTCTGAGGAATATAATTTCTCTAAATAAAATTGAAAGTTCATTTTCTTCTTAATTCCTCCTTGTATAAATATTCATTTGCACTGAAGTCTGGTCTTCAAAACAACCAAAAGGCCAGACCAGAGTTCCTTCGCTGTTTAGGTTTATACTTCTTCCCAAACATACTTTAACTAAATATGTTCCAGGTTCAGAAATACTTATTTTATCTAAAAAAAGAGTGTAATCTTTAGAACCGTTTGATTCTGGATGAAAAATTTCTGTATTGTTAGTAAAAAGACTAGTTATTCCCAAGATTCTAACAAAAGCTCTGTCCGATTCCCTAAAATAAACAGGATTATTTGAACTATCAAGGGCATAATAAGTCAGCGTAGTCGCGGGCGTATCTGTATAAAGATTTTGTGTTCCTACTTCAATCATTATTTTGTCTGAACCAGGGGAAAAATATCTTGTTGGCTCAAGTACCCCTTGTGATGAGTCTTCCTGTTGATTTAATTCTTCTTCTGTTTTATCCTTATTAAAATAGATTAAAAAAATAATTATCAATAAAATTATTAAAAATAATGCTACTTTATGGTTTCCTTTCATAATCTTCCAGATATTTCCTTCTTTAAAGATTTTACGAATTCGCTAATCTTCATGATTTTTATCTTTTTGTTTCCGCGAATTCTTAAAGCCACCTTACCAGACTTCTCCTCTTTATCTCCTGCCACGATAATATAAGGAATTTTCATAAGCTCTGCATCTTTCACTTTTGAAGGAATAGTTGTAGGCCTAAAATCAGCATCAATTCTAACCTCCGGAATTTCCTCCGCAATCTGTTTTATCACTTTTTTTCCATATTTGATATTTCTATCTGTAAAACTCAGAACTCTTACCTGAATTGGGGCAAGCCAAGTTGGCAATCTTCCGTTTGTATGCTCAAGCAAAATCCCTATAAACCTTTCCAGAGAACCATAAACAGTTCTATGCAATAAAATAGGCCTTTTCTTTTTGTTGTCTTTATCAGTATATTCTAATTCAAAACGCTCAGGCATGGCAAAATCTAATTGTATTGTTGCTGTCTGCCAGGTTCTTCCTAAAGAATCCTTAATATGAAAATCAATCTTTGGGCCATAAAAAACACCCTCTCCTTTATTTACCTTAAACTTAATTTTTTTCTTTTTCAAAACTTTTTCTAAAACCTTTTCAGCCATATCCCACATTTTTTCAGAACCAATCCTCTTTCCAGGTCTTGTAGAAAGCTCAACAGAATATTCAAACTTAAATTTTTTATAAAATTTAAAAACCATATCAATAATACTAATAACTTCTTCCTCAACTTGCTTTTCATCAGCACAATAAACATGTGCGTCGTCCTGAGTAAATTTAATAACCCTGAATAATCCACCAAGAACCCCTGAAAGTTCTTGCCTGTGAACTATCCCTAATTCAGCAATTCGTAAGGGTAAATCCCTATAGCTTTTTGGAGAATTTTTAAAAACTAAAATTCCTCCAGGACAATTCATTGGTTTAACTGCAAAAACATCATTATCATAATTTGTCAAGAAAATGTTTTCCCTATATTTTTCCCAATGACCTGAAATCTGCCATAATTTTTTATTTAAAATCTGCGGAGTTGAAATCTCTTGATAACCTGCTTTTCTGTGCTCTTCTCTCCAAAAATTAATAAGTTCTTGATAAATAATCCATCCATTATTATGCCAAAAAACCATTCCTGGCGCAGTTTCAGAAAAACTGAACAAATTCATCTGTTGCCCAATGATTCTATGGTCATTCTTTTTTAATTTTGAGCTGTCGAGAATGCTTTTTCCTATGCTTTTCAAGAGATTCCTTGAATCAATTTTTTCTTCTTCTCTTTTTTCAGTTCTAATTTCCCTGCTTAATTCGCTCAATGGATGCCCCTTGACTTTTAATTCAAACTCTTTGTAATATCCAAAAGGAGCACTTATGACTTTGAAATTTTTTCCAAGCTCTTTCCTAGTCTTTTCCAGAACACATACGGCAACGTCAGGAGAAGCGAGATTGTTTGAAAGATGAGCATAAGGGTATAAAACAATGTTCTTGACATTTACCTGGCCTGCAACATCCTTTATATTCTTCACAAGTTCTTTAGAAGACTCTTCAATATTATCAGTTTTTTCAATAGCAGTCAAAACTACTAAAGATTCTTTAATTTTTTCTCCTTTTTTATCTTTATCAGCCAAATCTCCAACACTCTTCAGAGCTTTTTTCAACGGCTTAAAATTGATATAATCAACATGTAAAGTGATTATTTTCATATCAGAAATAATGAAATCAAGTTTAAAAAATTAATCTAAAGAAATTTAGAAACCTGTTTTCTTGCTTTTTTCACTATTTTCATTTTTCTTTGTAAATAAATTTCTGTAGCTTTTTTTTAGCTTCTTTTCTTTTCTTTTGGTGTTGTTTTAGAAAAGAATTTATCTTTTTAATTACAATTTCTTTTAATTCCGACGTTAGCATTTCTCCCTTACGATATTTATCCTCAATCTCTGCAAGTTTTTTGTCATTGGGCTCAAAAAACATTTTCAGATACTGGAAAGAAACATCTTTATCAGGATTCCCGCCTTTTTCTTTGTGTTCTTTAATTGTATCTCTTCCTCCTGAAAAAGCATATTTCTTTATTTTTCTCTCAACTTCTTTAGGAGAATCAGTAGTATAAATAGAATGTTCTTTTGAAGACGACATTTTTCCGCCTACTCCACTTAAAGGAGGTAAAAACGAACACTGTATACTTGCAGGCTTATAATATCCAAGTTTAGGTAAAATGTCCCTCGTTAATCTAAAATGGGGATCTTGGTCAACAGCATGTGGAATTAAGCAAGGAATATTTCTTTTTTTAATTATCGAAGGTAAAAACGCAGGAACAGCCTGCATTGCTGTATAAAAAATAGCCCCAGTATTAGTGCTCTCATTAAATCCAAAACTAGATTTCACCATTGAAAAAGTAATTTTCTTAGCTACTTTACAAGCAGGACCATACATCAAGTCTGCGTGTTTTGTATCAATAATAAAATGCGTCTTCTTATCATCAAATCCTAGTGCAATCACATCCAACATGTCTTCATACATCTGCTTTTGTGTATCTTCTAGATTCAATTGATTATTAAATAAAAATTTCTCTTCATCTGGGAATTGAAACCATAATTCAACCCCAAATTTATCTTGTAACCATTTAGTAAAAATCCAGGGTATTAAATGACCAAGATGAACTTTCCCAGAAGGGGCCCGACCCGTATATAAAAAGAATTCATTCCCTTTTTCATACTGATCAAGAATCCAATTCATATCTCTATGTGCAAAAAAAATCCCTCTACTAAGCATCGGGTGAATTTCCTTCGTATGTTTTTTAATCCGATTGAGAAGTTCTTGATCTATCCTACCAATTCCGAACTCTTTAACGAGCCGATTATAATCAATTTCTCCAGAGACTTCCCATGGAGTAACTGTTGTTCTTTCTGCCATGAAATAAAGAAGCCATATGTTTTTTTAAAACTATCTGACGAAAACATAAGAATATTTATAAATAATCTTCTGTTTTAAATTCTATGAAAAAAGAGACAATTTTATTAGTTCTATTAATGTCTGTTCTGGTATTATTCCCACTAACATCTGCAACATTAATAATTAATCAGCAGCCAGCAGAAGTTTATAATCTTGGTGATGTAATCTCGGTTCCTGTAAAAGTAGTGTCTACTGGAGAAATGCTAGGTAGTTTAAACATAGATTTAATTTGCGGAACACAAAAAGTTAATTATAAAGTAGGAATTCCTCTTTTATCTGTGGGAGAGGAGTATGAAACAAATCTTTACATTCCTTTAATAAAAAGCGAAATTGGAGAACTCAAAGAAAGATGTAAGATGAGGGTCTCTCTCGGAGCAGATTCTGTTCTAACAAAGGAATTCAAAATTTCAGATTTAATTTTAATGGATGCAAATCTCTCGATTCTAGAGTTTGATCCAGGAGAAACTCTTTTCATCAATGGTCAAGCAATTCGGGAAAATGGTGCACCAGCAAATGGATTTATAGAACTGTCTATTCTTGAGGGAAACAACTCAATATTAAATCATCTAGAAACCGTAAAAAACGGGGTCTTTTCAATAAATACTATTCTTCCAAATAAGATAAAGGCAGGGGCATTAATTCTAAATCTCAACCTATATGAAATAGATTCTGATGGAAAAATAACAAACAAAGGATTTCTAAACCAGAACATAAGAATAAATCAAATTCCAACAAGTTTAGAGATAGTTTTTGAATCAAAAGAAGTAATACCAGGAACAAACCTAAAGATTAAATCTGTTCTCTATGATCAAACAGGCGAGAAAATACCTTCTATCGCTAAAATAACTCTAAAAAATAGGAATGATAAAATAATGGAACAAACAGAGATTGCCACAGAAGAATTTCTTGAATTTCCTATATTATATAATGAATTTCCTTCAAAATGGAAAGTAATTGCTTCTTCAAACGAATTAACGAGCGAGTCTCTCTTTACAATACTTGAGAAAGAATCAATAAGCATTGAAATAATAAACAAAACACTAACTATCGCAAACACAGGAAATGTTCTTTACAACAAGACCGCTTTAATTAAAATAGGAAACAAAACATTAAACATTGATCTTTATCTTGAAGTGGATGAAAGCCAAAAATATATCATCACTGCTCCTGACGGAGAATATAACGTGAAAGTCATAACAGGAGATACAGACTTCTCAGGACAAGTTGCACTTACTGGAAAAACAATAGATGTAAAAAAAGCACCAGGAAAAATTGGTAGTATCATAAAATACCCCCTAATCTGGATTTTTATAATTTTAATTTTAGGATTTGTTGTTTTCATCACGTTTAGAAGAGGTTCTAAAAAAACTTTTGTAGGGCATATTTCTTCTAAGATAAGAAAAGGGGGAGAAAAAGGTAAATTGATTCCCTTGGTAAAAGGCTCTCTCGTTAATTCAAGAAATAAAGCAGAACTCTCTCTTTCAATAAAAGGGGATAAACAAAATGTGAGCCTCGTTGCCCTTAATATAAAAAACCTCAAAGAAATCCAGGCAAAAAAGAGTAATGTCGAAGAAACCCTCCAAAAAATAGTTAATCTCTCTGAAGAAAACAAAGCAGTAACATATGAAAGCAATAATGATTTATTCTTTATTTTAGCTCCGACAAAAACAAGAACTTTCAAAAACGAGAAAATGGCTTTAGAAATTGCGAATAAAATTAAAGAAATACTCTCAAACCATAACAAAATGGCTAAACAAAAAATAAATTTTGGAATTTCCCTCAATTACGGAACAATAGTTGCAAAACAAGAAAAAGATTCATTTAAATTTATGAGTCTGGGAACACTAATGGCTGCCACAAAAAAGATAGCTTCTCTTGCAGAAGAAAACATTCTATTAAGTGAGAAAATGAATGATGTATTTGGATCCAGTGTAAAAACAACAAAACATGAGAAAAGTGGTATGGATGTTTATTCTATAAAAGAAATAAGAAATGTTGAAGAACACAAAAAATTCATAAGGAACTTCTTAGATAGGATTGAAAGAGATAAAAAATAATCGCTTTTTTGTTGCTTCTTCAGTCTCCCTTTTTCTTGTTCCCTTCTTTTTTAACAGGTTTTTGAACATCTTTTTTTGAAAATATTTTCTTTAGAAAATCCCAATGTAATAATTTTAAGGCTATTCCTGCTAGAATTAGAATTGAACCAACAATGAACACTATCCAGAAAACACCTCCTATTCTACTGAAAAATACTCCAATAAAGGCAAGAGAAGAATCTCCTGCTATAGATCCCACAATTTTTTCAAGCTTTAATAAGGGAAGAGAAGAAAGTATAAGTAGAGAGCCAACAATTATAGGGGTGTTTTGTTTATGCTCAGTCAAAAGAAAAATTAGGGCAACCAAAATTGCAAAGGCGATAAGAGTTAGGTAAAACTTGTCTTGCCAATAATTTTTTGCTTTTTCTGAAATCAGGAAGAAGGGAAGTTCTGTCACCTTAAAACAATCCCAGAATTTGCAGTCATAATCATCGTAATAAATCTGTTCTATGATATTTTCTATTCCTTGGTCAATAATCACAGATGGATTTTCTTCAATCTCTTCTAAAACATCGCAAGGAATAACAAAAGTATAACCTCCTTCAGCAAAAACATAAGAAGATTCGTTCTGACAGTGCTCTTCCATAAATTCTCTAGCACCACCCATTTTTTCTGTCAGATTAAAATCTCCTTGAATGATATTTAAATTATTCTCAGTAAAATTCTCTAAAATCAAACCCAGTTCTTTTTGTACATTTTTATATCCTAAAGAATACGACAATACAAAAAAGGTATTTCCAAGAATTAAGATAATAAAAAAAACTATGCAAACAAAAACCAATAAGCTCCCTCTAATAAAACCCATAATAAATAAATAGAAAAAGTGTTTATAAATTTTGGGAAATCAACAAAAACCTTTATTAACTAATCTGGTTTTTATCACCTATGGCAGAAAAAAAAGAGGATTTAAAAAAAGATTCAGAAGATAATCAAAAAGTAAATAAAATTCCTGATTTTATAAAATGGTTTTCTGAATTAAACAAGAATTCTGGAAAAGTTGTTGGTGGAAAAGGTGCAAATCTAGGAGAGATATATAATCTCAAAGTTCTTGTTCCTCCTGGCTTTGTAGTCACAGCACAAGCCTATGATTATTTCATAAACAAAGCACAAATTGAAGATGAAATAAAAGAGCTTTTGAAAAAAATAGAATATGAAAACACAGATCAGCTCAACGAGACTACAAAAGAAATTCGTGATCATATAGAAAAGGCAGAATTCCCAAAAGAGATGGAAGAGGATATTCTTGAAGCCTATGAAACCTTGGGAGCAGAAGAATCTGGGATGAAAAGCAAACAAGCACATGATATTATTAAAAAATCTCCAGAAGCAATCTTTGTCGCTGTAAGAAGCTCTGCTACAACAGAAGACTTGGCGGAAGCAAGCTTTGCAGGCCAGCAAGATACTTTTTTAAATGTGAAAGGGAAAACAGATCTTTTGGTATCGATAAAAAAATGCTTTGCTTCTCTTTTTACTCCAAGAGCAACTTATTACAGAAATAAAAAAGGCTTTAAACATGAACAGGCAAGCCTCTCAGTCATAATTCAAAAGATGGTTGATGCTGATAAATCAGGAGTTATTTTTTCAAAAGATCCTTCTTTAAAAAAAGAGAATGTAATAATTGAAGCTGTGTGGGGTCTTGGCGAAGGCATTGTTTCAGGGCAAATTTCTCCAGATAGATATATTGTTTCAGAAAAATCTGGAGAACTCGTTATTCAGGAAAAAGTGATAGGAAAAAAGAAAATTGCTATTACGAGAGATTCTTCTGGAAAAAAAGAGATTGTAAAGCTCAAAGAAGAAATATCTGAAAGACAAGTCCTTAAAGAACACGAGATTAAAAAACTGGCAGAAATTGCATTAAAACTTGAGAGGCATTATCAGAAGCCACAAGATATTGAGTTTGCCATTGAAAACGGAGAGATTTATATTGTTCAAACAAGACCAATCACAACTCTTGAAAACAGGGCTGAAGCAGGCGCAGGTTTAGAATTAAAAGGAGAATTAATACTAAAGGGCCTTGCAGCTTCTCCTGGAATTGGTTCTGGGAAGATAAAGATAATAAAAGACCTCAAAGATTTGGGAAAAATAATCAAAGGGGATATTCTAGTAACAACAATGACTAATCCAGATATGGTTGTTACAATGCAAAAATGTGCAGCAATAGTCACCGACGAAGGAGGGCTTACAGCACATGCAGCGATTGTTTCAAGGGAAATGGGAATTCCTGCAATTGTCGGAACCCAGGAAGCCACTACTAAATTAAAAGAGGGGGAGATTATAACTGTTGATGGATTTAGTGGAAGAATCTACAAAGGAAAGATTGCAGAAAGCGCCAAAAAAGAAGTCCTTCCTGTAACTGCCCAGACAAAAACAAAGATAAAAGTTATTTTAGACCTCCCAAGTTTTGCTTCGCGTGCTGCAAAAACAAAATTAAAAGGGATTGGTTTAACAAGATTAGAAGGAATAATTGCAGAATCAGGAAAACATCCAAAATACTTTTTAGAAAAAAATGCTTTACAGGATTACGAAGAAATTATATTTAAGGGAATTCGGGAAATTGCCCAGTATTTTGAAGAAATTTGGATAAGGACCTCTGACATTCGAACAGATGAATTTCAGAATTTAGAAGGTGCTCCAAAAGAAGTAGAAGCTAATCCTATGCTTGGAATGCACGGAATAAGATATGGAATAAAATACCCGGAAATACTTAAGGCAGAATTAAGAGCTATGAAGAGGATTTCAGATAAAGGTAAAAAAATAGGAATACTCTCACCACAAGTAATTTCTGTGCAAGAAATAAAAAAATTAAAAGAATTCTCGAAAGAAATTGGATTTGACCAGATAAAAATAGGAGTTATGATAGAAACACCTGCCTCTGTTCAGCTCATAAAAGAGTTTTGTGAAGAAAAAATAGATTTTATTTCTTTTGGAACTAATGATCTAACCCAATATACTCTTGCTATTGATAGAGGAAACCAAGAAGTGCAGAGTCTTTACAATGAATTAGACCATTCTATCCTATATCAGATTGAACATGTAATAAAAATCTGCAAAGAATATAATGTAGAAACAAGTATCTGTGGTCAAGCAGGAAGCCAAAAAGAGATGGTTAAATTTCTAGTGGAGAAAGGAATCGATAGTATAAGTGTAAATGCCGATGTTGCCGCAAATATTGCAAATTATGTCAGCGAACTCGAAGGAAAAACAACACCGCAAGAAGAAGAGCAAAAACAAGAAGAGGCCTTTGTAAAACCAGAATATACAGCTCCAAAAGAAGAAACCCTAGAAACAGAAGCACCAACACAAGAATCTGAAGAAGAATTTCCGACAATAAGGGGAGGAGAACCTATTCAAGAACCAGAGGAAAAACAAGAAGAACCAGAGGAAAAATCAGAATATGAAATAGAACCGGAGAAAGAACCAATTAAAGAAGTAGAACAGGAAGAATCAGAATTAGGAGAAAGGCTAGAAAATATTTCAAAAGAACAGCCTGAAGATCAAGAACCAACCATTTCTGAAAAACAATCTGAGCCAGAACCAGCTAAAGAAAAAGAAGAAGAAAAATCTGAAGAAAAAGAGGAGATTCTTGATATTTTCTAAATATTTATAAATAAAAAATACTATTATAAAATATGGCTAGTGTTTCTAAAAAAAGGGGTAAAACGACAAAAGCAAAAAGCACCTCTAAGAAAAAAACTAAAACTAAAAAATCTCACACCCCACCAAAAAAAAGATATGAAGGAGCGATAGATAAGGCCCTTATAGATAATTTTATTACTCTTCAGAAAATTATGGTAAATTTCTCTACAAAATTCGATGCTCTTTCCAGCCAAATATCAAAACTTTTGGAATTGTTTGAAATATCTGCAAAATCTCTTGCAAGAAAAGATCTTGAAACAGATAATGAAAATAAAGATATAAAAAAAGTCCTTGAAAAACTTGATGGTCTTTCTCAACAATCAGGATTAATAGGAAAAGGCCTAGCACTTATTCACCAAATAAATTCTGAACAAAAATCTCCCCCCATACCTTCACAACCAAGGCCCCCTATTCACACAGAATTTCAAAGAAGGTCACCTCCTAGGATGCAAGGTTATCAGAAATCAATCGCTTCCAGGGATCTTGAACCCAAACCTTCTAGCTCAATGACTAAAGAAATCCCGAAATAAGATGTTTAAATGCTCAAACAAACCTCAAAAAATTTTAGGCAATTTTTTCTTCTAGAATTTACAAAAGAACTGATAAGAAGTACCAATACATATAAGGAATTCAAGATAAAAAAAGAAGTTAAAGTAATTGTTCATGAAAAACCAATAAAACAAATACCTCCTCAAGAAGTTTTATTAAAAAGAAGGGTTTTACAAGGAGCAGTTAAAGAAAAGATAAAAAGAGATACTGAAATTATTTCTTATTTAAAAGAAGGGGAAATTTTATCCGAATTTAAAAAATTCTCTTTAACAAAACCGCTTTCTCCAAAAGCGCCTCTTTCATATAAAATGCCTTCTCTTCTTGCAATCTCTGGACCAAAATTTCCAGAAACAGTTCGGGATTTGAGACCAACCCTAACTTCAAGAACCATAATGTTGGAAAAGCTCGACCCATTGGTAAAAGACCCTTTAGTAAGAGCAATAGAGTGCAACGGGCCTAATGAGAGAGTTATTGTAACAGGGGCAATGGGAAGAAAAAGCACAAAGATAATATTGACAAAAGAGGAAGTAAGTGAAATAATAAAAAAATTCTCTGATGCTTCAAAAATTCCCATTCATGAGGGTATTTTCCGGGTTGTTTTTGGGGACCTAAGTCTTTCTGCTATTGTTTCAGAAATTATAGGCTCAAAATTTCTAATCAAAAAGATATCTGGTACTCGTTAAAACTTCTTCTTCGATTTCTGGTGTTTCAGAAAGACTTTTTGCAATATCTTTTAGCCATTTTACCAAATCTCTGTCTCTAAATAATTCAAGGATTTCTTCACTTAAACTAACATCATAATTAAACTCAACCCAGTATTCTGAAGAAAATTCATACCTCACATTAATAAATCCTCTTTTAGGGGACGCTTCTTTAACTGTTAAAGTATTTCCAAATTTTTCAAAAAGAATCATCCTCTCTTGCTCAGTAAGACTGACAACTAATTCAGGAACATAAATTTCTTTTTCTTCTATTTCATAATCTGTTTCAATTGTCAAATCTGGTTCAGAAGTTTCAGGAGTTGAATCTAAAACTGTTTCGTTTGCAATCACTTCTCCTTCTTCAAGAACTGTTGATAATGAAAGAATCTCCTGATTAGAATCTATAATGCTAACTTTCAAACTTCCTTGTTCTAAAATTAAATTCAAATCTGGGATTGCAATAATAAATTCTTTGCTCCCATCTCCTAAATGTTCTTCTCCAAATCCTTCTTCTAATTCAGAATAATTTGTTGTAACCATAATCTGATTATTTTCAATTCTTAAATCAATATCGTTGTCAGATAATTGTCCAGAATCTGTTTTAACACTTCGAGGTTTAAGTTCGGCTCTTTCT
>DATKUW010000018.1:0-3552 GCA_035530435.1 Bacillota bacterium | reverse complement strand
TCCACTCAGAATTCAAATGTTTTAAATAGCCCTGTTGTTTTTCTAATTTGGATAAATCTTTTTCTGCTTTTTCGAGCCAATTAAATTTCTTTAATTCTTCTATTTTCTTTTCGACCGTAGATTCTTCAACCTTCAATTCGCTTTTTTCTTTTCTCAAGGTTCCTGCAATATTAGATATTGACCTGTCAATTATTTCAAGATTAACCAAAGAATTATAATGCCTTGCAACATCTGAAGGATTTTTTCCTAATAGGAAAGGCCCATCAAGTTGAAAGCCGATATTTAAAGATGAAAGATTTAGGTGTTGATTTATAATATCTGGTAGTTTGCCTCTGCCAAAAGCTTTGAATGGTTCTGTCTCTCCGCTCATTGTATATAAATTTTCTGTTCCGGCTTTGAATTTGCCTTCTTTTTTATTCATGACAGCATTTCTAAACCGACCAATTGTCTTGCCTCCTATTTTTAGTTTGACATTACAATCTCCACCCCAATAAGAAATATAATCATCTCCATCTGGGTTATTGTTTACAACTAAATCAATAGCTCTTAAAAGGTTTGATTTGCCAGAATCATTCGCTCCAACGATCACATTCACGCCAGGATGAAAATCAATGGAGATATCTTTATAAGATCGAAAGTTTTTGATAGTTAAATTTTCTAAAATTTGATTATTCATTTCAATTATTTTTTAAATCCTTTTTACTTTCGCATTAAAATTTCTGTAAAATTTCTTTATAAATATCTACTGCCATCGCAGCTACTAAATTATCAGGATTTGTTTTGAGTTGTTCTGTGAATTCATAAAACATATTTCCTGCAAAAATTTTTATTTTATTCTTTTTTAAAAAGATGAATAATGGGTTTTGATTTATAATTAAAAATTAATTCTATAAGTTTTTCGGCGACATCATTGCAGTTTTCTAAATTTAATCGGCCATCTTTTCTTCGATTATCATAGATACACATTGCAATGTTGGCTTTATATGATAATCTTGTTCCGGCATCATTTTTTAATTTTCTGGCCATTGTTTTTCTTGCTGTTTTAAAGAGCATTTTATTCTCCTTTATATATTTGGTTGGCCTTTTTTAAATCTTTTTCTAAATCTTTTGTTAATTTGCCACTTTTAGGATACACAGGCAATTTTCTTCTTTTGGGATATATTTGAAAGTAATATTTGCAAATTCTATTGAAATCTCTTTTTCCGATTTTTTTGGCTTTTGGCCGTTCATCAGGATGAATATATTCTGGTTTCATTGGAGGATTAGAAATGTAATCGGCTATATTTCTAAGCAAATCTGGCAAAGGTATAAATTTATGAAGTCCGTATCTTTTATACATTCTTGCGATTTTTCCCTCTATAATATTAGTTTGAAAATGAAGAACTCCTCTTAAACAACCTTTGCCATCTTCTCCAAATGCTTCTGCTTTTGTTTTATGCTTATGATCAAAAACGCTTTCTTCATATTTAATTTTTTGTTTAAGAATAGGACATTCACACCATTGTTTGAGCCATTGGGTATATCGAAGTTTTTTTAATTCTTGGTGATTTATATGTTTTAATCTTTTCATTTATAGAATCGGTTTTGAATTTTTTAGAATTACTCTTTTTGTGTATGTCCCTTGTTCAAGTAATGTCTGGAGAAAATCTAATCTTTCTTTATCCTTTTTTAATTCGATTAGTTTTTCTATTCTTTCTTGCAGTTTACCGAGACCCATTTGCTTTCTCCTTTTTTAACTGTCAAAATATTGGCATTAAAATCTCCTTTTGCGATCGGACAAACGAATATTTTTTTCAATTTCATTCCATACTCTTCCGACTATTTTCTGTATATCTGACTCAAGATTATTTTTTTCGATAAAAGTAATTAAGTCTGATCGATACATTTTTTCTTCGCCTAATATTTCTGATAAAACCATATATCCTCCTGGTTTCATCTTAATTTCTTCTGTCTTTTTTAAAAAATCAATATTAGCAGCAAGATCATCAATGCCTAAATCCTCATATATATCAAATTCAATAGTACGTTTTTTACCATTTAATTTATTTTTAATAACTTGAGCTTGTGTTTTGCCGCCAATTTTATGCTTTATATTTCTGGATTCATCAGTATGAGAACTTATTGAATTTGTATAGATTCTATGAAAGGAATAAAAAAACGGAGCTTCTCCTCCAGATGTTATCCAATCTGGTTGATACTTAAAAATCTTACCCAAATTTTGTTTTGTCTGTTGAATAATAAATAAAGAACTATCACTATTTTTTATTTTTCCATTTACCATTCTTAGAGTCTGGCTAATGATTCTTGCTTTTTCTGTTCCATATGATTGTTTTGCTTTTTCTTTTTCTTCTGATGACTTTGCATTTTTAATTGCATTTTTATATTCTCTTTCTAATTCTGCTGTTGAAGATAGTGCATCTAAACTATCCATCACATAGATAAATTTTTCCTTTTTTTTACATCTTAATAATACATTTGATTCAAAATCTTCAACAGTATCGCTATGAATTGGATCTTCATTATTGTATCTAGGAGCTTTCAATCTTTTTACTAACACAGGAAATAAATAATCTAAATCAAACGATTGAGCTTCTTCTCCATCATCTAAAACCAATTCATAATCGTCGAATTCTGGCATGACTGCACAAGCAGATAGCATCGTGAGGGCTAAAATAGTCTTACCACTTGCAGATTTTCCAGGGAGTGTATTAATTGATCCTTTGGCAAAAGCTCCTTTAGGATTATCACTACAGGCACAGTTTAACAATGTTATTCCGCTTGGTATAAGTCGATCAGGAGTAATAGTTTTAGGATCTGGACCAACAATAGAAGAACGAATTTTTACTTCTTTTGTTGCTGAAGCCTCAACTTGTTCTGTGAGTGTTGGTTTTTCTTTTCTTTGTCTTTTTCGCATCATTATTTTTTAATACCTTTTTTTATGAATTCTTTTAATTTCTCTTCATCAACTTGCCATCTTCCGCAAAATTTATATCCTAAATTATATTTTTTTATCCATGTAATTAAAGATGGCAGGTTTGGTTTATAAGAATTTTTAAGCCAACTCTGCTTTATAATTTCGAGTGCTTTTGTCGTAGTAATATATTTTTTCATATTTTTCCTTACTATACTATTTTTCACCTTCTTTAATAAAAATACGATAATGTACACAGGCTGAACAACAATTTTCTAAAATATTCATAATATAATCCTCTTTTATTTTTTAAAAATGTTGAAGGAGATGGGATTTGAACCCATATCCAGGTGCGACCTCTACGCAAGCCAGATTACGTCACTCCTTCAAAATCATTATCGCTTTGTTCTTCTTCTCCGACGTGCTGGAGAAGACTCTTCTTTTGGTTCTTCTTTTGGTTCGTCTTTTGGTTCTTCTTTGATTTTCTCTTCCTTGTTTGCTATCGCGGCACATGCATCAAAAAAATCATCTGGACATTTTTTGCAAAAATCAGAATCAATATCGGGATTTCCAAAAGTCATTTCTTCATGAGGACAGTTGCCTTCTTGGTCAAAAGGGATATCATCTTCTATCTCCGATTT
>DATKUW010000017.1:0-3218 GCA_035530435.1 Bacillota bacterium | reverse complement strand
ATCCTTTAACATCATATCGTTCAGCATTTTCTTTGACAAAAGACCTAAAAAATACCCCCTGAACAAGTCCTTCAATATAAAGTCTGACTGATTTCTTCATAAATAAGAAAAGGAAAAAGGATTTATTAAGTTTTATCTGTTCTCACAACCCAAAAGTCTTTTCAAACTCTCTCATTCTGGCATATTGTAATAAGAAATCTTGTCCTTGTTTTGTTATTAGTATTATATTGCCGTTTTTTGAAGCATTTTTCTCTACCATTTCTTTTTTCATTAATTCATTAAGATATGCTTTCATCTGGTTATGCGACAGATTTGCCTTATACATCAGGTGTGTTGGCTTAATTCCTCCTTTTTTTTCCTGGATTATTGCCAACATGTCTGATATTATGTTCATACGACTTCTTTTTCTCTCCATGTTTTAATATTCTCACAATTAAGAACAAAAAGATGATATAACTTATTAATTCTACAACACTTGCCATAACAAACAAAACATCTATTGTTGAGAAAACATAGATAAGTTGGGCTAGAGCAAGAACACTAAACACAGTTATAAGTATTTTTGTATTTGCAAATTTGTTTTCCTTGTAAATTCTGCAGTAATTATTTATTATGAGGATTAATAAAACAAAGGCAGTTAAACGGAAAAGGAAGAAAAATCCTTCATATGCACTTAATATAGTGGAGATTAAGATGAAATATAGGACAAGGGCATAGTCTCCAACATACATTTTTTTCTGTGGAAGCCGATAAATAATGTAGAGTCCTGCAAGAACTAAAAGATTATGGAAGAAAAATCCCAGATAATAGAAAACATCTATAGAACTAACAAGGTGACTAGTAATAATTGCCTGTCCTATTGCTTGAGAAGGTCCTATGTCATAATATAAAATAAGTCTTGTAAACAAAGATGCTAAGTGTGCGAGGGCGATTATACCAAAACCAAGCCCGAGATACAAAAGATTCTTATTCTTTTTGTGCATTCTATAGCTTCTTACAGCAAGAACAGAAATAACTATCAAAACAATAAGACTAAAGAAGCAGACTAGAATATCGTTTCCAACAAACCAGTCAGGTGTAAGAACTATCCTCATTTTCTAAAAAACCTGCCCAGATTTAAAAAACTTGTGTAATGCTGTTCTATGATGTTTTATGTCTAGGGTTTATTTCTTTTATAAGAACAATGTAAATTATGTTAAATAATCAAATACTATTTAGGTTCTTCAATAGTCATTTCTCCTGTTTTCAAATTTATTGTTGCAATTGCAGTAATGTCTTTTTCGCCAGGTTCTTGTGCAGATTCACTAGGAGATTTTGTTACAAAAGCTAATTTGAATACTATTAGATAAGCAAATTTTCCCCTTTTTTCTTTCCAAAATCTTATAGAAGTTAGTTCTATATTTTGTTTTCACAATTGCTTTATAAGGCCTTTTCTTAATTATATTAGCTTAAAATTACCTGACATACCTCTTTTCAACCAATCCCTTCTAAAGAAGGGATTCACAATCACCCCCTCCTTATGGGGGGCATTAAACAAAAGGAAGTGAAATGACAAATTTATTTTTAGAAGGGGTTTCGCAAGAGACAAAAGAAGAAATTTCTCTACTTTATAATTTAGGAGTTGGAATAGAAGAATTAGAATATTTAATCAGAATTAAATTTAGTAAAAAACTAGATTCCTCTTAAATCTAATTCGTTATTTAAAATTGTAAAAATCTGGCTTGCGAAATAAGTTTCTGAACCAACAGATATTAAATCAACAGTTTTTTTCAGCCTTTTCAGCTCTTTTTTAGGAAGTCCTTTATGGTCTCCTACAATAAAGACACTTTCCTCTGGAATTTTCACCTCCCTAATGTTTTTTCCGCGTTTGTCCAAAATAAAAATCTTTCTGCCTTGTTTTACTAGTTCATCGACAACACCAAGAAAACTTTTTTTCTCAATAAAGCATCCTGAAAAAACTTCTGTTTTTTTACCTTCTTTATACTTGTAAAGAATCTTTTTTATTAAATTTCCTAAATCTTTTTTTGAGATATCTAAACTTCCTACATTTTTCCCTGTTTCAGGAATCCCTTGTGTTGTTTTGAAATGAAGTTCTATATGCTTTGGGGGATCTGGAGAACCATAAAAAACTAGATGAAGTTTAACATCTTCCCTTAACTTACGAGAAAGAAAAAAAGCATTTATTATCACATGCATGACAATGTCCATTCTTCCTGCTTTCATAAGGTTGTTCATATCAAAATTTCCAGATGTTTTTGCTGTTCCTGAAAAATATACAAAAGTTCTCATTTCTTTCCTCCGATAGGCTGCAAGACAAATTCAGGTCGTGCGAAGATTTTTTCTTCACCTATAACTTTGTAAATTCCGATAAACCTCTCTCCTTCAAAAGCGCAAAATTTACTTGCGTTTTCTTTATCTTTGATATTTTTTAAATGCTCATAATATATCGGACTGCCGTGCAGAATCTTATCTACAAATGCTTTTTTTATTTGCACAACAGGATGAAGTTTTGAAATAATTTCTCCAGGAATTATAATTTTTTTCAGGAGTTTTTTATCCTTAATTGCCTTTTCAAGATCATATAGATTTACAATATCTTTTTCTTCAAAAATTCCTGCGCGTGTTCTTCGAAGTTCAAGCATGTGTGCGCCGATTTTAAGAGCCCCTCCTAAATCATGAACCAGTTTCCTTATATAGGTCCCGCCTTGGCATTCAACTTTAAAGAGAAAATCTTTTCCATTTTTTTCCAGAATTTTAAAATTCTTTATTTCCCTTTCTCTTTCTTGTCTTTTAACTCGAGATTTTACAGGGGGAAGCTGTGTTATAGTTCCAGTAAATTGCTCCTTTATCGCTTTTTCAACATCTTTCAACTCAACTTCTTCATGAAATCTCATAATTCCGACATATTCTTTATCTTCTCCAAGAAAAAAACCTGTGAACTTGCATGCCCTATTAAGAGCAATTGGCAAAACACCTGTAACTTTAGGATCAAGAGTCCCGAAATGACTCGTCTTTCTAAGTCCAAGTTTTTTTCTAACAAAATCAGAAATATCAAAACTCGTAGGTCCAGAAGGCTTGTCAATATTTATTATTCCAAATTCCAGAAGCTCGTCTGCAGATTTTTTTTCTTTTAGTTTTTTAATGTCCATTTTAATTTACTTGTATGAATTCCTCCTGCAAATTCTTTTGATTTAATAAATTTAGTTTTTTTAAATTCA
>DATKUW010000016.1:0-4042 GCA_035530435.1 Bacillota bacterium | reverse complement strand
TAAGGAATAACTGCAAGCACAGGTATTTCCAATGTCTTTTCAATATCTTTTAAGGAAATCTCAAAATTTTTATTATGGACCTTATTAAGGACAATTCCAGATATGGGGGTTCCCCTCTGCTTTGCTAGTTTTATTGCTTTTATTGTTGCGCTTAATGTAGGATGATCTGGTGTTGTAACAACAAGTATTTCATCAGAGGTCAACATAACTGCAAGAGTTTCTTCATCTAAAGAAGGAGAGGAATCAATTAAAATAACATCATAAGATCTTTTCAGTCCTCTAATTTTATCTTTTAACTTCAATGGACTAACTTCAGTTTTATTAAAAATAGAAGAAGGCATTATATGGAATCCCCCTTCACATTCATAGATAGCATCTCTTGGATTTACCATCCTATTAAGGACGTGATGAAGGGTCTTTTCTGGATCAATTATATTAAGATGAAGTCCAAGTGCTGGAGAAGAAAGATTCCCGTCAATTAAAAGAACTTTCTTTCCAAATTCTGAGAGTGCAGAACCCAAAGATGCGACGACACTAGTCTTTCCTGCACCTCCTTTTAAACTAACCACCCCTATGATTTTTCCCATAAAAAGTAATAAAGTTTTAATGTTTAAAATCCTTTAGTTTGGGTTTTTATCATCCAGATACACACAAAGTTTAAAAATGAACCCCCTCATTTAATAAAATGCCGAAAAAATCTGAAATAAAATCTAAAAAACCAGTTTCTAAAAAGGTTTCACAAGAAGAATTTGAGAAAAAAGTCTTGGAACTTGCAGGTAAAGGCCTAACAAGTGAAAAAATCGGTGAAGAATTGAGAAAACAAGGGATTCATTCTAAGGAATATGATGAAAAAATCTCAAAAATACTCAAAAAAGAAAATAAGTATATAAATCCAGATATAAAAAATATTGAAGAAAAACTTGAAAAAGTGAAAAAACATTATGAAAAAAACAAACAAGATAAAAAAGCGATGAGAGAAAAAGACCGTATATTTTCAAAATTGAGAAGAATGAAAAAGTATCACAAAGTAATTTAATTCAATTAACTAAATTTAAAATGAAAAGAGGAATTTCTTTAAACGAAGAAGTAACTGACATATCGAAAAAATTTTTAGAAAGTTCTGAAAATAAAGATATACTTTTGATTAGCCACTTTGATACAGATGGGATAACCTCTGCCGCCATAATGATCCAGGCCTTAAAAAGATTAGACAAAAGATTTTCTGTAAAAATTCTAAAACGTCTGGAAGAAGAAATGATTTATGAACTACCAAAAAATAAATTAATTCTTTTTTTAGATCTTGCCTCTGGGAGTCTTGACCACATTAAAAAAGCTGGATTAAACGATGTTTTTATAATTGATCACCACGAAGTCGTTCAAGAAGTACCAAAAAACGTGGTAATCTTAAATCCCATGCTTATTGATAAAGAAAAAATAAGTACTTCTGGGCTTGTATACCTCTTTTGCAAAGAACTTGATCCTGAAAACAAAAGATTTGCGAAATTAGCGGTTTTGGGAATAATAGGCGACATAATGGAGGATTCGATAAAAAAACTTGGTGAGCTTGAAGAAGGAGATATAAAAAAGAAAAAAGGAATTATGATTTATCCATCAACAAGGCCCATTAACAGGGCTCTTGAATATTGTTCACAACCTTATATCCCGGGAGTTACTGGTAACTTTGAAGGAGTTTTAGAAATTTTAAGAGAGGTTGAAATCAAACCTTCAAATGGGAAATACAAAAGCTTGATAGAATTAAATGATGAAGAAACAAAAAAACTTGTAACTGCCATAATGTTAAGAAACCCTAAGACAAAAAACAACGACCTAATTGGAAATGTTTTTCTTTTAAAGTTTTTCAATAAACTTGAAGATGCCCGGGAATTGAGTGCTATGATTAATGCGTGTTCGAGACTTGATGAGAGTGATACGGCCTTGCAATTTTGTATGGAAATTCCAAATTCTAGAAAAAAAGCTGAAGAGATTCATGTAAGATACAAACGACACATCATCTCAGGACTTGAATTTGTCTCAAAAACAAAAAAAATAGAGGGGAAAAATTTTGTTATTGTAAATGCAGGAGATAATATTAAAGATACTATAGCTGGAACAATTGCGAGTATTCTTTCAAAATCTCCTCTTTATGAAGAGGGAACCATTATAACGCTAATGGCCTACTATGAAGATAAAATAAAAGTCTCAGCGAGAAATGTGGGAACAAATGGAAGAAACGTACGGGAAATTCTAGATTTAGTAGTTAAAGAGATAGGGGGAGAAGTTGGAGGTCATGAATTTGCCGCAGGATGCATGATCGCCCGACAAAAAGAGGAAGAATTTATAGCCCTCTTAAAGAAAAATTTTGAAATCGAGTTGATTAAAATCTGAAAAAGAGTCAGGGTTCTTCAAATCATAACCTTTAAAACTCCAATTTTTCTTCATAAATTATGGAATTAGAAGAAGGAGACATTGTTTTATGCACTGTTGATAGAATAGTGGGAACCAATGTATTTGTAAAAATAGAAAACGATGGGGAAGGCTGTATTGTTTTTAGTGAGGTTGCCCCTGGAAGAATAAGAAACATAAGAGATTATGTTATTCCAAAGAAAAAAATAGTTTGTAAGATTTTAAGAATTTCAGGAGACCGAATTGATTTGTCTTTTAGGAGGGTAACTCAAAAAGAACAGAAAGAAGTTAAAGAAAGAGATAAACAGGAAAAAAGTTATGGGAAAATCTTAAAGAGTGTAGTCGGTGAAGAAAAGGCAAAAAATGTTGTGGAAGAAATAACAAAGAAAGAAGGACTTTACATTTTTATGCAAGAGGCAAAAGAAAATCCAAAAGAACTTGAAAAAATTATGGGTAAGGTGGATGCGAAGAAGCTTATTGATATTTTAAAAACGCAAAAATCAAAAAAGGCAATCTTGAAAAGAGAGATTTCCTTAACCACTACAAAACCAAACGGCATAGAATTAATTAAAAGCTTTCTTAAGATGATAGAGGGTGCAGAAATTCGGTATATTTCATCAGGAAGATACTCTCTAAAAAAAGAGTCAGAAGATATTAAGAAAACAGATTCTGAACTTAAGACTATCCTGATAAAGATAGAAAAAGAAGCTAAGAAAAAAGGTGTAGAATTCGGCATTATAAAGAAATAAGAAAGTGCTTATTGCTAGTATTCTAAAGAGGTGAAAGTAAGGGGGTTTTTTGATAAATTAAAAGAAAAGATTTTCATAAAGTTTAAAAATGGGCTTTTTTATGAAAGATTATGAAAAGAATGAATTTAGATGGATTTAATATTGTTTTATTGGGTGTTGTCTTTGATCCAAATAAAAAAAAGATTCTTATCGGAAGAAGGGAAAAAGATCCTTATATAGAGAAGTTAACTTGGTGTTTTCCTGGGGGAAGATTAAACCATGGTAAGGATTTAGAAAAAACTTTGAAAAAGAAGATAAAGGAAAAAACAGGATTAGAGATTGAAAATCTCGGTGTTATTTTTTCAAAGATTTATCCTGAAAAAAAAGATCTTCTTTCCATATATTTCTTATGCGAAGTTATTGGAGGAAAAGAAAAGTTATCTAATGACTTGGTTGAATTGAAATGGGTCACTCCAGAAGAGCTTGAAACCTATTTCACAACTTCTTTCCACCCACATATGAAAGAATATGTTTTGAATCTAAAATAAATTCAGGACAAAAATAAAAATGCTTTTAAAAAAATGTTCTAATGATCATTACACGATGAAAGAAAAATGCCCAGAATGTAAGGAAAAAACCAAAGATGCGCATTATAAATTTGTGAAAATTAAAATCAGGAACAAGTAATCCTTTTTTAAAACAATTTCTTCTGCTTTTCTTCTAACAAAGCAACCCCATATTCACCATCAAAACCAGGTTTAACTTTTATGTTTCCTTCGCGATTTTTTAGAATTAAATCCACAAGCTTTTCATTAAAGTCTTTGATTAATTTTTCTTTTGGAACTTTTAGAAGAATATTAAATTCATTATCAAAATTTTCTATGAGTTTGTTATAAATTTGCCATACACCA
>DATKUW010000015.1:0-2337 GCA_035530435.1 Bacillota bacterium | reverse complement strand
CACTCTAAGACAGGGCATCATTTGCCTCCATTTGTTTGGAGATGCAGAGTTTGTCATAACAAGATCCATGGGATAGAGGAAAAGCCAAAGTCAAACAGGAAATACCAGCCAGGAACAAAAAAGAGACAAAAAAAATGAAAGAAATAATAAAACAAATACAGGACCAGATAAAAACATCTGAGGCAAGGATAGAAAAACTCAAAAGCATCATAGAGGAACTTATTGATATTGAAGGTATGGATGGTAGAAAGACAACATTAGAAGATTTAAAAAGTTATGAGGTCGCAACAAAAAATCCATATCCAAAAAAAGAAAAGAAAGTTGGCAAAGAAAAGAAAAAAAAGGGGAAGTCAAAATATACACCGATAGTTATTGAGTTCATAGTAAAGAAAGCTGGAGAAGGAATGAACAACAAGGATCTTGCGGAGGAATTGAATAACAGATTTAATTTGGACACAACAGATTGTGGAGTAGCATTTTTTAAATCATCACATGGAATAAAAAGACAGAATAGTCAAGAATTCAAGAGCAAGAAGTTACCAAAAGTAACTAAAAGTAACCGGGGAAAACTGGAAAGGAAAGAAAATCAATGGACTGAGGAAGTGTTTGAGTTTGTTAAAAATAATTTACAATTTAAAAATAGAGATATTGCAGAAAAGATAAACAAGAAATTTGGATTGAAAACAACTGAAGGAAGTTTGGGTGTGCAGATGTGCAAACACGGAATAAAAAGGTTTAATGTAAAAAATAGAGTCAAAGCAAGAGAACCAGACATGAGAAAATATTCAAGTGGAAGAAAAAAGAAAGAAATAGAATATACTACAAACAAAGAGATAAACGAATCAATGAAGGATATACACATAGATGATGGAGATGCCATTGATGATTTCATGGATGAGGATTATTAAATGAAAAATAATATAGGAGAAGCAATATTAATCTTGGGAGTTCTTTATTTATTTGTAATGCAACCAATAAAATGGTGGTATACAATAGCAGGAGCAATAGTTCTTATTATGATTGCAGTTGCAACATGGGAATTTATTCCAGGAAAAGAAGTAAAAGAATATTACAAAAAATTGAAAGAAAAAACAGAGTTGGAAATACAATTGATGAAAGCCCAAACACAGTGGTACGTCGCACAAGGGGCAATGATCATGAAACAACTAAGAGGAAATTAAATGTCAAAAAGAAATATCAAGCAGGGAAGAAAAGAAAAAGAAAGACAAAACAGTGAAATTGAAGATATGAATGATTATATTGCAGATCTGGAGGAAGATGAATAATGGAAACAAAAAAGATAAAATTAAGTGAAGTAAAACCAAGCGATTACAATCCAAGAACAATCAGCGAAAAGGATTATAACAATTTAAAAAAGTCAGTTAAAACATTTGGAATTCTCAGACCATTAATTATTAATTCAACAACAGGGAATCTAATATCTGGACATCAATTAATAAAAGTTTTAATCGAAGAAGGAATCGAAGAGACAGAAGCAATATTTTTAAATTTGACAGAGGAACAAGAAAAGGCATTAAACCTGGCAATGAACAAAATATCCGGAGAATTTGAAGAAGATAAATTAATAGAGATCTTACAACAAATTGATGAAAAGAACCAGGACTTATTAGGCCAGACAGGATTCAACACAGAAGAGATCAATTACTTGTTAGGATTAAGAGAAAAAGACAAACAACAGATGTTCGCCAGAAGTCAGGAAGATCAATTCAATTTATCAAACAAGTACGGAATTCAACTTGGGGACATTATTCAATTAGATGGCCATTTTATCATATGCGGTGATTCAACGAACCCTCAAAATTTAAGCAAGTTAATTGGAGACAAAAAGATAGATTTAGTTGTTACTTCTCCCCCTTACAATTTAGATATTAAGTACGGAAAGTACTCTGACAACCAAGAATACAAAGATTATTTATATATGATTGAAAAGATATTTGGAAATTTAATGGATTTCATGAGCAAAGGAACAGAAGGAAGATATCTTTGCATAAATCTTGGAAGAGAATGGGGACCAATAAATCTACAAGCAGACTACCACAAAGTCTTAGAAGGATTAGGATATACATTTTTCAGGAATGTTTATTGGAAGAAACCTTTAGGAGCTGCAAGAGGAAATTCAATGAGAAATCCATTCCCGAGATACTACAAACCAAAAGTACAAACAGAAATAATTCAGGTATATGCAATAGATGAACAACCAGAGAATCTTAATTCAATGATTATGTACGAATCAAGTTCAACAATAGGAAAAAGAAGAGATGAATTAATCCCAAAAATACTCACAAGCAAATATGCAGGAAACGTTTGGGAATTTAA
>DATKUW010000014.1:0-2505 GCA_035530435.1 Bacillota bacterium | reverse complement strand
GGGGTCAAAAATAATGGGAACTTGCTCGCCCCTCATTATCTTAGAAACCATTAAATCTATTTTGTCTTCTTTTTTCACTCCTTCTCCTTTTTCTTTCTACCATAATGCTTAGCTGAAATTTAAAGTTTTTGGCTACTTTATATTATACAGTATTTCCTAATGTTTTCAAGTTATATCCATGTGAATGCTCCCCTAGCCTAAAGGCGTAGGGGCTTCTATAGGAACTTTAACATTCCTAAGAGAATCCATTCCGATTCTCAAAATATTTTTACTAGCATTCAAATCCCTATCCATAATCAATCCACACCAACTACATTCATGGATTCTATCTGATAGTTCCTTGCTAGTTAATTTACCACAGACACTACACATTTTAGTAGTATCTTTTGGATTTACGAATATAATTAAGCCACCAGCATCTTCCGCTTTGTAACTTAATTGATTTACGAACTGATTCCAAGCAACATCGCAAATACTTCTATGTGTTCCTGTTGCTTTAACTTCTTTACCATTTACTACAATTGTTTCTTTTTCTTGCATAGACTTAATGTTTAATTTTTCCAAGCAAATAATTCCATACTGATTTACAAGCTGTCTAGACTTCTGATGAGTAAAATTAAATCGTTTATTAGTAATTCTTTCGTGAATTTTAGCAACAATAATTCTTTGTTTTTTACGTTCTGGAGATTTTTTGTCGGTTATTTTGGAAAACTTACGTTGTGCTTTCTCTAGGTTTTTTTGTTCTTCTTTAAAAAATCGTTCTCTTTTAATTTTTTCACCATTTGATAGAACCGCAAATTCCTTCAAGCCTAAATCAATACCAACAGCGGGATTTGTATTGATTCTTTTTACATCTGCAATAACACAAGAAAAAGTAGCATACCATTTCCCCGATTGAGTTTTCTGAATGGTTAAGCGTTTTACTATTTCTGGCAAGACTCTATGTAATTTAATTTTAATACAACCTATTTTTGATAATTTAAGTCTAGGTTCTTTTTCTTCAAGGATGGAAAAGCCAGATTGAGGAAAAGTAAAAGAATCATATCTCCCATACTGTTTAAATCTTGGGAAACCACATTTCTCTCCTTGAATTTTACATCTACGAAAGAAACCTTGAAATGATAAGTCAACTCGCTCTGCAATGTTTTGAAGAACCTGAGAATGGATATCATTTAAGGATTCACGTTCTTTCTTCCATTCTGTCATTAGGTTGTTGGTAGCATATTTATTCAAGGTTTTCTTTTCAGATTCGTATACTTTAATTCTAGTTTCAAGAATTTTGTTATAAGTCCATCGGCATTCCTCAAGTGTAGCGAGAAGCAGTTTTTCTTGCTTTTTCGTAGGAAATATGCGATATTTGTAATTTTTTTTCATCAAAATCAAGTGAAATCTTGTATAATATTTATGTATCTGTTATCATTATACAAGAAAAGCATAAAAATGTCCTGCAAGAAAATGAAAAAAGTTGAATATAAGAAAGGAAGCCATAGCAAGTATCTTTTGAGATATCATTTTGTTATGTGTACAAAATACAGACACAAGATTTTGACAGGAGAAATAGAAGCAGAAATCAAGAAAATTTTGGAAGATATTTCAAAGGTTGAGGGATACGAGATAGACATTATGAAAACTGATATAGACCATATTCACTTATTGATAGAAGCAAAGCCAGTATTTTCTCCATTTGGGATAGTACATAAGATTAAGACAATTTCAACAAACAGAATCTGGAAGAAGTATGGTGAAATACTCAAAAAGTATTATTGGAAAGAAAATACGTTTTGGAGTGATGGCTATTTCGTTTGCAGTATTGGAGAAGCAAATAGCGAAACAATCAGAAAATATATTGAAGAACAAGGTTGAATTATGATGAGAGTTTGCTAATAAGTTGTTTAAATGATTCTATTTCATTTATTTCATTTGCCATTTCTTTTAAAACGTCTTTTATCTTTGCCGTATATTGAGTTATATCAGTTGAATAATTAGGCTCTTCTTTTATTCTTCCAAGGCTAAGTAATAAATTATTGAAGCGATTGAAATGAAAGTCAATTTCTTCCCAATAATATTCTTCGTCTTCTTTTTGTGTAGTAGGAGTAACGGCATGAGCATCCGTAGGAGTTTTAGAAAACTCTTCAGCCCATCCCGCCTTCTTGCCAATACCTTCCCACTGACTTTTGCTTAACTTAATTTTCATGTTTTATTTCCTTAAAACTTATTTTCTTAATATTTCAACAAAACAAGTTCATAATCCTTCTTGAAAACATTTTTTATTTTGGTATAATGTAAATGGTTCGCTTACATCCCCGAACCTAAAGGTCAAGCAAAATTGTCTAAAGCCAATTTTGTCGGGGTTTTACGCTCACGATATAAAATTCACTTCGCATCCTTAGTTAATATTTGGTCCCGGTGACTGAATTCGAATCAGTAATCTCACACCTTATGGGGGTGGCGTCATAGCCGTTAGACCACACCGGGTTTTAAATTGGCAGAAGCGGTGGGATTCGA
>DATKUW010000013.1:0-2806 GCA_035530435.1 Bacillota bacterium | reverse complement strand
TTTCACCACCTTTCTTATATTACTTTTTACAATTAGTGCCATTTTTCCCTATTTTATTTTTTAACTAACCAAGTTTGAATAACTATGAAGATAATTGCGATAAAACCAATTATTCCTTTAACAGAAAGAAACACATAATGTTGTATATTTATGTAAGGGAAACTTAAAACACCTGCAATTACTGCTAAACAACCTACTACAAAAGTTGTCAGTCTTCCAAAATTTCTCTGATCCATTTCTTTTTTCTTCTTGAAAATAAATTTAGGTTCTGATTCAAGAATAAATCCTGCTCCCAGTACTAGAAGTATCAGAGCTTCCACATAAAGATTTAGTTTAAATCCAAACCAACTTTCAGAAATAATTGTTGCAAATCCCATAATACTAACTATTGCAAGTACAGAAACAAACAAGTGTGAGGCCTTCACCTTTTTTTTATCTCTTTTTCTTTTTGGCATTTTATTCTAAATTAATTTCGCTTTTTATCTTTTTAATTCCTTCGATAGCTATTTCAAAAAATTCCTCTAAAGTCAATTCCAATTGTTCACATTCTTTTATAGCCTCTCTACTTACAGCTCTTGCAAATGTTTTATCTTTAAATTTCTTTTTCAAACCTTTTACTTCCATGTCACTAATTTTGCCACCCCTCATCAAGGCATAAGCGTGGATTAATCCTGTAATTGTTTCAGAAGCAGTAAGAGCATATTGTATTTTTTCTGTTCTTTTTTTATCCTCTAAACCAGCACAATTCCATCCATAACCATGACTTAAAACAGCTTGGATAAATTCCTCGTCAAAACCAGCATCTTTCAAAATTTCAGGAGCTTTTGTTAAATGATTTTCAGTATTTTCTTTTGTCAAACCCCAATCAACATCATGCAACAAACCAAGCATGCCCCAATAATCTATATCTTCTCCAAGATGCGAAGCAAGCTCGCACATCACAGCTTCGCTTTCAAGATAATGAATTAGGTCTTGGTCATGAGTGTTATGTTTTTTTATAAGTTCCCATGCTTGTTCTCGTGTGAGCGGTAAAGAATCCATTTTATTTCTCAGGTTTCATCAAAGGAAAGAGCACGCAATCTTTTATAGGCTTGTCCATTAAAAAAGAAAATAATCTTTCACTTACACCAAAGCCACATGTAGGAGGCATTCCATATTTCAAAGCCTCAACAAAATCTTTATCATGCATTTGAGCCTCTTGGTCTCCTTTTTCTCTTTTTTTTGCTTGTTCTTCAAATCTTTTTTCTTGGTCTAAAGGATCATTCAATTCAGAATATCCGTTTCCAATTTCACTTCCTGCAATAATCACCTGGAATCTCTCTACTTTTTTTATCTCTTTTTCTTTTCTTTTTGCCAGAGGCGAGACTTCTACTGGCTGATTAATTAAAAATCCAGGACCTGCAAGTTTTTTTCTGCAATATTTCCAAAGAACATCAACAAGTTTCCATTTATCCAAGACAGGATCAAAATCTAATTTTAATTCCTTTAGTTTTTTCTTGATATCGTTATCAGTTGCCTTATAGATGTCTATCTTTGTATATTTTTTAATCATTTTTTCATAATCATACTTTTCCCACTTTTTTCCCATGTCAATTTTAAAACCCATAGTTTCAAATTTAAGAGTTCCTAAAACTTTTTTCGTAGTATATTTATACATCTGTTCTACAAGTTCCATTCCTTGATTATAATCTGCATATGCCCAATAAAATTCCATTTGAGAATAATCTTGTAAATGTTCAGGACTTAATCCTTCGTTTCTAAATTGCCTTCCTAACTCAAATGTTTTTTCATAACCAGCAACCATTAATCTTTTTTGCCACAATTCTCCCATTGAAATTCTCAGATAAACATCAATATCTAATGCATTATGATGTGTTATGAAAGGATTAGCATCTGCCCCCCCAGGAGTATTTTCTAATACAGGTGTTTCAACTTCCATAAAATCCTTGCTTTCCATAAAGTCTCTTATTGACTTCCAGAAAACATATTTTTTCTTAAATAATTCTCTCATTTCAGGATTCATAATTAAATCAAGATATCTCTTTCTGTATCTTTCTTCTTTGTCTTGTAAGCCGTGCCATTTTGAAGGTAATGGAAGAAGAGATTTTGTAAGCAATTCAAGTTTTTTAACAAGAAGTGAATGTTGTCCTGTTTTTGTTTTGATGATTGTCCCTTCAACACCGATGATATCCCCTACATCGATATATTTTTTGAAAAATTCTGAATCTTTTGCAGGTGTTTTGTCATCTTGAAAAACAAGCTGGATTTTTCCAGAAAAATCCTGCAAATCAGAGAAAATTATTTTTCCAATACCCCTATAACTCATAACTCTTCCTGCTGTTTTGATCTTAGAACCAGACTTTGCTTTCAGTGCCTTTTCAACAGAATCTTTTTTATCAAATCTCGCAGGATAAGGATTTATCCCCTTTTTTCTCAATTCTTTAAGTTTCTTCTTTCTCTCTTTTATTATTTCTTCTTCTCGCCCCATTTTAAATATGTAATATTTTAAAGCTTTTAAAATCTTGGAATTTTTCTGGTTTAATCATAACTTTTCGTATCTGTGAATGTTTAGGACCTTTTTTTACAAGTTCCATAACTTTATTTACATTATCAGGATTTCCTTCTAAGAAGATTTCAATTCTTCCATCTTCAAGATTTCTGATAAATCCTTTAACATCATATCGTTCAGCATTTTCTTTGACAAAAGACCTAAAAAATACCCCCTGAACAAGTCCTTCAATATAAAGTCTGACTGATTTCTTCATAAATAAGAAAAGGAAAAAGGATTTATTAAGTTTTATCTGTT
>DATKUW010000012.1:0-11964 GCA_035530435.1 Bacillota bacterium | reverse complement strand
TTCTGGAGATGGCTTTAATCTTCCCATTTTAAGAAGAGCTTTCCATGGAAGGAAAGTTCCTCTGTCATAAAGCGGAACACCATCACGAATAAAAGTGAACATAACTGGGTGCGCGTCTTTAACAGATTCCCAGAAATCAGTCAAAAGATAAACCTGAACATTGAGGATATCCTTCTTCACTCCTGCAAGAGCAGTTGCTTCTGCAATATACTGATAAATCATTCCCCTAAGTCTTTCTTTTAGTTCAAGCCTTGGCATTCTTTTAACATCTGTATCATTAATAATAACAAAAGAATCTACATCAGAAGTAGGTGTAACATTACCTCTTACAAGGCTTCCTCCAACAACATAACTAACAACATATTTATCAAACTTTTGAAGAACCAAAGATTTGTGAATTTCTGCAACTCTTAAAGCAGAAAGAATTCCTTTATCGTGAAGAGGAAAAGACATTCCTATAGCAGTTACAAGCTCAAATTTGCTATCAAGGCACGCTTCCCATACATCAATAGGGGTTTTTATATGAACCCATACGTTCTGCTTTGTTCTTTCAATTTCAGAGATAATTTCTTTTTTTATTTTAGGTGTTTCTTTGAATTTGTCCTCTGGAATTATAATATAAAGATGGACCTTTTTCTGAATTTTCTTGAATTCTTCCTCAGGAACATCTTCTCCAACTTCCTCTTCTATAAATTCCTTTATTGATTGAGGTGGTAAAATTCCAATTGCCTGAGTGAACGGATATTTCTTGATTATAAAACCTTTAAATTTGTCAAGATCCTTCTTTGTTTTTTCAAGCTCTTTCTGCATTTTTTCAGAATTCTCAGGAATAATTGGTTTTTTAGAAGAATATTTATTAATTTCCATGCCCGGAATGCTTTCTTCTGGTCTATTGTCTTTCTTCATTAGTGAAAAAATGAAGGAGCCATTTTTAAAACTTTCTAAAGTATTATTTGCTTGAATCGTCCCGAGGTTTCCATCCTAAAGGATTCTTATAATCATGGATTCTACTTTTATTATTAGATATTCCATATATTACAAAGAAATTTTTTGGGATTTTTTTAGCTTCTAAAATTGTATTAATTAAGCTGATTAAATCATTATTTTTAAGCCATAGCATTTTTCCTTCTAAACTTGTTGGTTTTTCATAGCCAACTGCCCCAAATCTTATGCAAATAACATCTAAACCTTTTTTTGCATAATTCTTTCCAAGTTTTTCTATCAAAACTTTGCTTCTTCCATAAGGAGTAATTGGTTTATGAACACGGTTAGGACTTAATAATTTATTTTCTTTATAATTTTGGAAGTCGTCTGCATGAACAGAACTTGCAAAAATTACTCGTGGAATTCCTTTTTCTAAAGCAGCCCTATAAATATTTTCCGCCATTAAAATATTGCTTGGATTAGATCTTTTACTGAGATAATTTTCTGTTTTAGTATCCCATGCAAGATGAATAATTGCGTCCTTTCCCTCAACAGCTTTAAGAACTTGTTCATAATTTCTAACATCTATCTCAGGCAAATCTGCAAGACTTAAACTATAATGGGTTTTTAATCCAGAAATTAAAATCTTTCCAATTCTTCCTTTAGAGCCAGTAATTAAAATCTTTTTCATTTTATTTCATTCTATGCGCGAACGGGGAATCGAACCCCGGTCTGATCGTTGGCAACGATCTGTTCTACCACTAAACTACTCACGCCTGTAGTATAGTGATATAATTAGATTTTTTAAAGATTATTGGAAAGCAGAGAGATAATTCAAAACCCCTGCAAAAGACACCCAAAGAAAATAAGGAATCAGGAGATAAGAAGATGGTTTATTTATTCTGCAGGTTACTAAAATCATTGCTAATATTGAAATCCAAAGAAGGACTAGTTCAAAGAAAGCTATTGAAGGATTTTGCAAACCAAAATAGATTACACTCCAAATCACATTCAAAAACAAGTTAGCTCCAAACACCCAAGCAATAAGACTCTTTTGTTTTTTATCTGAATTTTTCCACGAAAGATAAAGTGAAATACCGATAAGAAAAAATAAAATATTCCAAACAATTGGAAAAATCCAGTTTGGCGGAGTGATGCTTGGTTTAATAGACTCATACCAGGCAGAACTTGTCGCAGGAGACGTGAACAAGCTTCCTATAAAAGCCACTAGATAAACAATTACTAGACTTACAATAAGAATTTTCCAGTTTATTCTCTTTTTCATTTGAATATGGTCCGTGGAGGAATCGGACCTCCGCTTCTTCGGTGTAAACGCCAATAGCCTAAAGGCTCCTTTTTGAACGGGCAAAATATATTTAAGTCGAATTCTTTTTTCTATTAATTTACATTTATTACTTTGTCCTTACAAACTTATCAACATCCTCAGTATAAAATGATGCAAGTGTTGACCATTGATCATCAATTCCTTGATAAAAGTCTGTTCTCCCTTCATCAATAATCATCCCAGTTGTAAAAACAGTGTTTGGAACATATCCGTCTTTAGGTAATAATTCTCTAAAATCTTTTCTTTCTAGGAGAGTTGAACTAAGAGTCAATACTTTCCATGGTTCTTTCAAATCAAGAGTCATTAATTTAGTAACATATTTTGTTTTACCTTTTTCCATTGTTGTTTCGTGATATGCTTCAAGCCATCCATAGGGTCTTTTAACAGGAGGGCTTCCTGTTCCTGTCACTTTTCCATTTTCACTTAAAGTTAATCTATGATTTTGTCCCCAATGTACTAAGTCAGGGGAATAAGATATCCAAATTCCCGGCGTACTTAAATCAGAAAATGCATTTGGACGTATAAATGAAGTATATAGTTTCTCCCTTTTTTCTATCATTTCTGTTGTAGAAGGTGATGGAATTTTTTCTGGGAATAATACCACATCTTTTCCTCTTATTTCAGGACGAGGTGTGTTATCAAAAGTAACTCTTTCTAAATCTTTGGAATCTTTTATGTTCCTTGTAGATAATATCTGACTATTTACCCCAAATTCTCTATGGGGAGTTGCATAAGTTATAAAATATCTTCCATCTTCAAAAGGTGTTATTCTTACATCTTCAAGGCCAAATCTGTCATATTCCCAAGAAGGATAGATTATTGGTCCTTGCCTTCTTTCAGATATATTCCTATTTTCATCTAATATAACCATCCTGGGTAATGAAATGTGTCTTAATCTCTTATGTCCTTGTTTTGGAACAACTTCTTTTTTCCCAATTTTCTTTAAATCTTTTTTATCAATAATATCATAATCAATCTCTAGAGGAGATCCTTCTTTGTTATTAATTTTGAAAAAAGGCAACAAGATTTTATTGGAAATTTTTTTAGTAGGAGTTTCAGGAATTCTCATATATAATATAGTTTCTAAACCCTTATCGGTTTCCACAGAAGTAACTCCTGGATTGAATGCTCCAACCACTTTAAAGTCTTTTCTAAGAGGAGTATAATCTTTAGGTGATGCAATAATTTTTATTTCAAAAGGTTGGGGGGGTTTCATTTTTATATTTTAGAATTCTAAGGTGATTCCTTATCATCACCTCAAATTTACAACAAAAAGATATTTTTAATCTTTTCTATTTTTTAATATGGTCCGTGGAGGAATCGGACCTCCGCTTCTTCGGTGTAAACGAAGTGTTCTACCATTAGACTAACGGACCTAACTTAAAATAGAAGAATTCTGCTTTTAAAAGTTTTGAAATTACCTTTTCTTAAAAAGATTTTTATCTTTGAAAACAATCTCTGTGTGGGGATAAGCAATCTCTACATTTTTCTCTTTCTTTATTCTATCATAAATTTCTTTTGTAATATTACTGGAGATTTCATAAATTAATTTTGCTGGAACATAAAACAAAACTCTTACTTCCATAGATGCCTCTTTCATTTTAACTCTTACCCTTATTTCTTGTTTCTCTTTTTGGAAATAATCTTTTACAAATTTTTTAGCAGAATCTTCAGCAATTTTCATAGCTTTATCCATGTTGCTTTCGTAAGTTACATCAACAGAAACATTTCCCAAAATATAATCATCAGTTAAATTATAGTTTATGATATTTTGTTCAAAAAGAAGATAATTAGGAATCATAACGTTTCTTCCAGAAGGAGCATCGCTATTAATCAGGCCCCCAACCTCATCAATATAAATATGTGTCAAAGAAATATCATAAACATCTCCCCGAATATCTCCTATAACTATCCTATCTCCGATACTGAACGGCCTTTTAATTACAACCATTATCCAGGCAGCAACTCCAGTTATTGGTCTCTGTAAAGCAAAACCCAATGCAGCAGTTAAAAGACCAACAACAACACCTAATCCAGTCCAAGAACCAATATATGAAAAAAAAGCTATAAATAGGATAAAAATAACAAAAGCTATATTCAAAATTCTCGTGAATATTTTTACATTTGAAATCTGCTTCTTGTTTTTTGATTTTTTCAAAAGCTTTTTTTTAACAATCTTTAAGGAAACATTAAACAAAGAAATAAGGAGAATAACAACGATTATTGTTATGATTAAAGAAAAATCAAATTTCACCAATTCCCCCAGTTTTAAAAAACCCATTGGTAGAATAGATGAGTCCTATTTAAAAATATTTCTTAAAGAAAACGCCCTGACCAGGAATCGAACCTGGGAGTCCCGAAGGACCAAGATTTCCAGTCTTGTGCAATACCACTATGCGATCAGGGCACATAATTTATTCAAATAAGAAATATATAAAATTAATCCTTCATCTCGATTTTTATGTTCACGTTTTTTGGAATCTGCATTCTCATGATGTGATGAAGAACTTTTTCATTTGCAGGCAAGTCTATGAGCCTTTTGTGGATCCTCATTTCAAAATTATCAAATGTTGCTGTTCCATCACCACATGGAGACTTCCTCGTTGTTATCTTGAGCTTTTTTGTAGGTAAAGGAATCGGACCAGAAATATTTATTCCTGATTTTTTTGCTATTTCTTTGATAGAATTACAAATACTATTAATCATTTCTATATCTGTGCTGTTAAGCTTAATACGAACTTTTGGCATTTTTATGTCGATAATTTATATTATAATAGGATTTAAGATTTATTTTTAAATGTTGTCTTTTAAAATTATTCCATCGTTATGCGAAATAAGACTAAATTATCAAAAAAGGTTTTTCTTAATTCGTTAAAAACCTTTTTATACTAAACTTTTTATTACTATATATTCAATAAAAGAGGAAAATGGCCGAAGTATTTATACAAATAAGTTTTATCATTCTTGTTGTTCTTGCTGTAGCATTTGTAATGAGATTGCTCAAACAGCCCTTGATTGTAGCTTATATTCTTTCAGGAATTATTGTTGGACCTTATTTTCTGGGAATCCTACCAGGAGTTGAGGCAGTTAAAACATTCTCAGAGATTGGAATAGCGCTTTTGCTCTTTATCGTAGGTCTTCATTTAACCCCTAAAGTAATAAAAGAAGTTGGGAAAATTTCTCTTTTGACAGGACTTGGACAAATATTTTTCACAGCAATAGCTGGTTATTTTATTGCACATCTTTTAGGATTTGGCGCTATAACTGCCCTCTATATCGCAGGCGCACTTACATTTTCATCTACAATCATCATACTTAAGCTCCTTTCTGATAAAGGAGATTTAGATAATCTATATGGAAAAATTTCAATTGGTTTCTTATTAGTCCAGGATTTTGTTGCTATACTTGTCCTTATTGTTATTTCTTCTCTTTCAACAGGAGATAACTTTGTTGGAACTATTGGATTGACTCTTTTAAAAGGGGCCTTACTAGTTGGAATCTTAGCACCGATAAGTATTTTTGCACTTCCTAAATTACAAAGATTTTTTGCAAAGTCACAAGAGTTTTTGTTTATCTTTTCTGTGGCATGGGGGCTTGGAATGGCCTCGTTATTTTATTTCATAGGCTTATCTATTGAAGTTGGGGCATTAATCGCGGGTGTTTTGCTTTCTGTCTCCCCTTATCATCTTGAAATGAGCTCAAAACTCAAACCCTTGAGAGATTTCTTTATAATCTCGTTCTTTTTGCTATTGGGGGCTCAAATAGCAATAGGTAATGTTGGCCCACTAATCTTTCCTGCTATCGTATTATCATTATTAATTCTTATTGGAAATCCTTTGATTGTCATGATATTAATGGGGCTAGAAGGGTTTACTAAAAAAACAGGTTTCCTTGCAGGACTTACTGTTGCACAGATAGGAGAATTTTCTCTGATTGTTGCTGCACTTGGGGCAAAAGTAGGACACATTCCAAACGAGATTCTTTCTTTAATAACTCTAGTAAGCATTATTACAATAGGTATTTGCACATATATGGTCCTTTATTCAAATAAAATATATAGATTGATTTCAAAGCACCTTTCAATATTTGAGAGAAAAAATATAAGAGAAAAGAGGAAAATAAACAAAAATGTAGATGCTGTTTTGTTTGGCTATAACAGAATAGGATTTGGTATCCTTACCTCATTAAAAAAGATAAAAAAGAGGTATCTGGTTGTTGATTTTAATCCAGACGTAATTTCTGATTTAAAGAAATTAAGAATTCCAAGCGTGTATGGAGATATTGATGATGATTGTCTTTTGAGAGAACTACCTTTAAAAAATTTAAAACTTGCAATATCTACGATTCCTGATTTTGACACCAATGAACTTCTTATTGAAACAATAAAGGAAGAAAATCCAAAAACAATAGTCATTGTAAGAGCGCATACGATAGAAGATTCTATGGCACTTTACAAAAAAGGAGCTGATTATGTTTTGACCCCTCATTTCCTTGGGGGAGAATATTTGGCAAATATGTTAAAAGAAATAAAAACAGACGAAGAAGGGTATAAAAAAGAACGTGAAAAACATATAAAAATGCTCACGGAAAGATTCAAAAAAGGTCATGAGCATCCAGAAGTCAAAAAAAATTAACTTTGTTCTTTTACAACCTCTTCAGGCGGCTGGACTTCTTCAATCTCAAATACATTAAATATAAATTCAAAAAATCTTAAAATTATTTCAAGAAGGATTATAAATATGAGGTATGTTACTATTCCTTGGAAAAAAGAGGATATTTCGCCTAATCTCGATGACACCCTCTCCACAATATTAGTAAAAATATTTGGATTTAGAACAGAAACTGCTAAAAAAGTAAATGGAAGAACTTTTGCCAGTTCTCTCGCAAGATTTTCACCGTATTTTGGAAGATAAGAAGACATTCTAATAGCAGCAATTGCAATTGCAGATATGAAGAGAATAGTGCTTATCGTTACAGCTTCTTCTACAAATAGAATCAAGAAAAAAGTGAATATGAAATACCAGAAAAAAATTATAAATGGAATAAGGAAAATATATTCTAACAAATAAAAGCCTGCTGCAATTAATTTAGTGAAGAAAGGTTTGGCTGATTTGTTGTATTTATTGAGATCAAATTTGAAGATATTCTTAGTTCCTATGAATCTATAAAGTTTCCAAACAAAAACAGAATATATAACTATTAACAGAACAAGCAAAAATAGGTTGAGAAAGTTCTGAAGTAAAGGAGGCAATGCAGAAACAAAGTTCCCATACTCCCTAGCAAATCCAGAAAAAAAATCACCTATACTCATAAATAAATTTAGCTTTTGTTATTTTTAAATCTTTCAATAAATTTAAATATAATCCTTCTTTGTCTCAAATATGATTGATATAAAATTGGTGAGGGAAAATCCTAAAGTTATTAAAGAAAGTATAAAGAAAAGGCTTCAAGATGGAAAAAGCTTTGATTCTTTATTAAAAATCGATACTGAATGGAAAAAGGCGAAAAAAGATATCGATGAATTAAGAGGAAAAAGAAATAAAATAAGTCAGGAAATAAACGAGGCGAAAAAAAGAAACCAAGACATAAAGGTTTTTTTAAAAGAAGCGAGAGAAATCCCAAAAGAAATTCAGAAAAAAGAAACTCTGTTAAGGTCTTTAGAAGGAAAAAGACTTGAACTCTGGAAAAAAATACCAAACCTAATAGACAAAAGTGTTCCTGTAGGGGATGCAACAAAGAATAAGGTTTTGAAAAAATATGGAACTATAAAGAAAAAAAAGATTAAAGAAGGGCATGCAGAGATTCTTGAAAATTCAGAACTCATAGACACGAAAAAGGCAGCCCAAGTTACAGGTTCGAGATTTTATTATTTAAGAAAAGATCTCGTAAGATTAAATTACGCCATAATAAATTTTACACTTGATTTCTTTAGCAAGAAAAAATTTGAGCTTATTCAGCCACCCACTATGCTAAAAAAAGATGCCTTGGAAGGAGCAATAACTTTTGATGTTTTTGAAGATGCAATTTATAAGATTGAAGGAGAAGACCTATACTTAATAGGAACTGCAGAACATTCTATAAATGCCTTTAAATCCAACGAAATTTTAAATTTGAACGAGCTTCCATTAAGATTTGCAGGAATTTCTTCTTGTTTTAGAAAAGAAGCTGGGGCGCATGGAAAAGATACAAAAGGGATTTTTAGAGTGCATCAGTTTGAAAAAGTAGAGCAATTTGTTTTTTGCAGGCCTGAAAATTCATGGAAAGAGTTTGATTTTATATTAAAAAACTCGATAGAACTTTACAAAAAGCTCGAGATTCCATTTAGAGTTGTTGTTTTAGCTAGTGGAGATACAGGGAACACTGCAACAAAAACAGTTGATCTTGAGGGGTGGTATCCTTCTCAAAAAAAATACAGAGAATTAGGTTCATGCAGTAACTGCTTAGATTATCAGGCGAGAAGAAGCAATATAAGATTTCAAGAAGGTGGAGAAATAAAATTTGTCCATACTTTGAATAATACTGCTATTGCAACAGAAAGGATGATGACTTGTATTGTAGAAAACCATATCCAAAAAGACGGCTCAATTAAAATTCCTAAAGCACTTCAAAAATATATGAATAGGCAAAAAATCATCAAAAAAAAGAAAAAATTATAACTCCACATATATCTTTTTAAACTGTAATTTTTAACTTTGAACATGATACAATCATTAGAAAATACATTGGGTTTGTTTGGAGAACTATGGAGATTACAAAACCTTATTCCAGAAATAAAGTTAGTTCTGCAATATTTCAATAAAGATAAAAATCCGAGGCCAGTTTTAGAAAAAATTTTCAATACTTCAAAAAAGAATCCAATATTAGATAATCTATTGAAGGTTAGTAAAACATATGAGATGATTTCAAGAGTTGAAAAAAGAACAGAAGCAAAAGGATGGCATTATGCATGCCAAGAAGCTGTAAAAGAAATGGGTGTGAGCTATAAAATAAAGGGTATAGAAAATATTCCTGCTAAGGAGGGTGCTTTATATGTCTGCAACCATCCTTATGGTATTGTGGACGGGGCTATATTATTTGGGGGGTTGAGTTCTCTTTTAGAAGAAAAAGGGAGAAAATTGAAAGTAATTGTAAGAAACCACTTAAAATTTATTAAAGGAATTGAAAAAGAAGTTTATTTTGTTACTTCAAAAAAGAAAAAAATAAATTTAAGCTCAATTAGGGGGGCTTTGAGACATCTTGATAATGGAGGGGATTTAGCATTATATCCATCTGGAAAAGAGTCTAAAAAAAACCTTAAAGAATATCCTTGGAATAATGGATTAGAAACTTTTATTTCTCATTCAAATTATGTTGTTCCAATGTGGTTTTCTGGTCCAGATCATGCAAAAATATATGATTTGCTTTCAAGATTTAAAAAAACAGAGAAACTAAGAAGTATTTTTTCATTGAGAGAAGCTTGGAATAAAGAGGGTAAAACAGTTGTACTAAACATTGGAAAGCCAATTAAATCATCAGAGTTAAAAGAAAGGAAAGATATTCCGGAAAAAGGAGAATATCTAAGGAAAATTGCAGAAACTCTAAAAATAGCGATTTAATAAGATTTAAAAATTGATTCTAACATAATTATAATATTGCCTCAATGGTCTAATGGCTATGACGCTAGCCTGTCGCGCTGGAGACCCGGGTTCGATTCCCGGTTGGGGCGTATGTAGGGAGTAGAAGGTTTTAAAAGTAGTATTTACTTTTTTCTTACATGCAGAAAAGAGATGTATATAACCACACAAAAAACTTTGAAGATTGGAAATCGCAATTAACTCCAAAATATATTGAAGAAAAATTAACTAAACTAAACTCCAAATTGTTTGTTGATTATTTTATTTATTTAGGGAACACAAAAAGCAAAGGACACACGAACAGAACACGAAGCAAAATCAAAAGTATTTTTATTGGATTGCAGAAAAAAGGTATAAAAGATATCTCTAAAATCACAGAAAAACAAGTTAATGATTATTTCTTAGGGTGGTGCAAAACACATTCAGAAGATTATGTAAAAAGGTTTCTTGCTTTTTGGTCTTGGTGGAAAAAGGAGAACAGAAGAAATGGAATAGTTATTCAAGATATAATTTTAGATTTAAAAGACTTCAAAAATGGAAGTAGTGGAGAAAGTAATTTTGTCTGGCTCAATAAAGAAAACTTTGATAAATTCAGAAGTTACTTTGATGAGGACAAACAAACAATCCTTCTTTTTTGTTTTGATTCAATAATAAGAGCTCCTACTGAATTATTAAGTTTAAAAGTTGAAAATATTTACCAAAAGAATGGAGAGGTTTGGATTGATATTCCTAAATCAATAAGCAAAACAATAGGAAGGAAATTTAATTTAGTCTATTCTGGTGAATCAGTTTTAAAACAAATTGAAAAACATAAATTAAAATCTGAAGATTATTTGTTTGATTTCTCTCCTTCACTATTTAATCAAGAAATGCAAGACATAGCTAAACAATTATGGAAGAATGAAAAGTCTGAAGGTGGGGAATATTTTGAAAAAATAACCCTCTATGATCTCCGACATTCTGGAGCAATCCATTTCAGGCAGTTGTTTCAGAAGACAGGTCAGAGTTTAGATTTACTTCGTGAGCGTGGGGGTTGGACAGACTTCAAAATGATTAATTATTACACAAAGCGTTTAGGTCTTGATGGTTATATAAGCAAGGAGAAAATGTTGTTGGAGGAAGACAAGACTAAAATAGAAAAAAAAGTTGAATTATTACAGGAAAACATAAAGTTGTATAGGAAGCAATCAATCATGCAAAACGCTTTAATCCTTAAAACTTTATTACAAACCAAAAATCTAAAACCTTTTGAAAAAGAAAAAGCTCTTAAATTAAAACAAATATTTGAAAGGTTGGTGGATGGATAGACATTTTTCCCTACTAGCAGGGTTTTCCTTATTTTAACATCATAAGTCATTAAAACCTAAATAAACCCCCTTTCCCTCTATAAAACTCTTTATAGGAAGCCCCACAATCAATTATTTTTAAGAAGTTGAAGTATAAGAAGGGGAGAGAAGATTTAACTCCCCTTCGCACACAAACATTTTGGAAGATTTTTCTCCAAAACTATAATTCCCACAACATCTTTTTCTTTCTCTTTTTTGTGGGTGAAAATGCTTTTGGTTTTGCCTTTAATCTTTTATAATATTGTATTTCTTTTTTCTCTGTTGCTCTGGACAATCTATACTTTGGCTTCTGAATAAACAAAATTCCCTGCGGTGTTATTTTCTTATAATATCTTTTAGGAACCCTCAAACCAGAAAGCATAACTCCTGGCTTTCCTTCAATTTTATAGGTTGCTCCGAGAGTTTTTCCAGTAGCCTCTATACCTAACACCTCTGCCTGTTTTTGAGTTAAACCTGACCCAATTATTTTGAATTTACCAAATCTTCTCATCAGGACATTATACTTTCCAGTGCTGAATATTGATTTTGGTTTCCCTGGCCTGAATTTATAGCTTGATGGTGGTGGTGGTGTTCTTGTATAACTACTTCCACGAAGGTAACTTGACCCATAACCACGATAAGATCTTGCTGAAGAAATTGGATAACTACTTATTATTGAAGAAGGATAAGAACTTACTGAACTTGATGGTGTTCTTGAACTTGAAACAGCTTTTGCAGAAGAACTTATAGGAGAACC
>DATKUW010000011.1:0-4128 GCA_035530435.1 Bacillota bacterium | reverse complement strand
TAATTGCTTATCAAATTCTCTGTTTTCCTTTGCTGTTTTTTGCTGTTCAACATTTCTCTCAATGCCCCTCTCAACAATCGCCAAAGATTGATGTTCTTGAATTGCCTTTTTTCTTTCGGGTTCAGTTTTCAATTTTGAAATTCGTTCCGCTTGGTCTGTTGTGATTTTGTCGTCAAGAAGTGCGTCTTTGACTTCGGGTTGAGATTGTTTTATAATTGGAACAAATTTTTCTTCCATCTTTCTTGATGCTATTCCTTTTTTTTCTGCATATTTAATAATTTTTTCTCTATCTTTTTGTTCTATTCCTTGCGTTGCCCTAATTAAAGTATGGTCTGCATTACTACGCGTAGTAACCCTATATTCATAATCATCAACCCAACTTTGAACTGCACGAAGATTAGACCCTATCCTTTTTGTTAATTCATTAACACTTTTTATTTTTTCAATTTTCATTATTTCACAACAAAATTTTCCTTTTTCTTGTGGAGTTAAATCTTCCCGATGAATATTCTCAATCAAACTCTCAACTGCAACTTCTCCATCATTTTTATATTCCCTAACAATCGCAGGAATAGTTTTAATCTTTGCAATCTGATGTGCCTTCCATCGTCGTTCTCCTGCGACAATCCGATATTGTTTTCCTTTCTTCTGAACGGTAACAGGATTAATCAAGCCATTACTCAAAATGCTTTCTGCTAACTCCTTCAACTTTTCCCTGTCAAATGTTTCTCTTGGTTGTTCAGGATTTGGAACGATTTGACTTATTGGAATGTTTTTATATTCAGTTACCATAAAAATACTACACACACTCTATTTATAAATGTTTGTTTTCTGTTTATCCAAATAAATTATTAACACAAAAACATTCTGTTCCCATCTTTTTTGTATAAAATCTTAATGGGTCTGCAACACATTCTTTCCCACTACTCTGCAAATAAATCACAAGGAAAATGCAGGTCGCAATTACGACTAAAATCATTCCCCAATAAGCAACATTAATCAGTGTTTTTTTATTCATCTTTCTTTACCTTTTCGCTATTTTCCATACATTGTTCAATTTCCATCTCAACCTCTTTCTTTGCCTTATTGTAATCCATACCCCTTTTCGTCTTATTATAAATAAGAATTTTCATTTCAGTCCTCGTAAAAGGTTTTCTCATTATTTCAGAAGGTCAATAATCGCACTTGATACAACGCTTAATGATTTGTTGATTTCGTTTAGTTGGTGGAGCAACTCTGCTCTAAACCTTCCATTGTTCTGCAATAATTCAATCTCTCTAAAAATTGCCTCCATCTGCTTTCTTTCCTCACTATCCTCAACCTGTTCGGGTTTTTTAGAAATTTTCTTTGTTTCAGGAACATCGTCATCATCATCTTCATCCTCAATTTCTTCCAACTCCTCAACTTTTTGTATCGGTGCTGTTGTTTTGGGTGCTTGGGAACTCGCTAACCTTTTTGCTATTACTTCTTTCAAACTGTCTGCCATGTTTAATACCTCCTTTTTTTTTATTTTCTTCTTTGATAATTTGGTCGTAAATCCAAAGTGTTTCATTTATCATTGAATTTGGGAGCATCTTAACCATCATAAGTTTCTTTGCTCCATACCAATCAATTTTATTGTCCATGCACTCGTAAATCCATGAGATTGTCTTTTCTGAATACTCCTGCTTTCTGACTTTATATTTCCAAATATATTTCAATGACTTCGTCCATGCATTATGAAATCCTTTCCCCAACTTCCAAAAAACAAAAATTAAAAATCCTCCATAAAGAACAACCTCAACTATGGGGATAAGAATACCATTAATCCATGTCATCTTCTAATCTCCTATAAAGTTCATTATAATCAAAATAAGGTGCTTGAATAATTTTTGTTCTTGTTAAATCGTTTGCTCTTATAATTTCTGTCAATTCTTCAACAACATCTTGCAAAACCTCAAACTTCATTTGGAGTTCTTGAAAATTTGTAAATTTTGCTACCTCATCCTCATATTGAACAAAATCATCTGCTTTTATAATCGGGTCATTTTTCTTTTCCATTTTTACCTCCTGTTTTTTCATTTTATCTTTAAACAGGAATTAACCCCGTCGTCCCCCCGCTTAATGTTTGATTAAGAAAATTCTCGCCGAATACTTTTAATAATATTTGAGAGGTTTGAAGATTTGTTGCCGTTACCTGTGCAAACTTGTCAAGGATTTTGGAAAATTGATAGAAAATTACAACCATACAAACAGCAACGACCAAAAAAACAATTATCAACATGATAGTTGTTCCCCACTTCTCCCAAAAGGTTTTATTCATCAACCTTTGCTCTAATAATCTCTCCGTCGCCAATCTCTGCAATCTCATATCTTCTTGCACAAATCTAACTCCTGCTTTTCTTTGAATATCATTCAAATCCGCAAGAGAAAAATTAATCCATTCCCCATCCTCTCTAATGTAATACCAAAATTCTCTTGGAGCAGTTTGAATTTTCCCAACAGGCAACCACTTGATTGCTTTCATTTTTAGAAACCCCGTTGCGACCTTCCATAACCTATCCCCTGCCATCCCAAAAGGAACTTCTTTTGCATTATAGACAGCGACCCTCGTTGGAGTATTCCCAATTAATCTAAAAACATGAATAATAATCCAATATTGTTTTTTTGTATGTCTGCTATAAATAAAAAATCCAATAATCCCTATAATCACAAGTGCGATTACAAAAATAAGAAGGATGCTACCAACTGACCCCAATTTCCCACCTAAACTAATATTAGCAAATGGATTTATGTCCGATGCACTAACCATTAATCAGTGTCCTCTTTTAATTTTCCCGTATATCCGCAACTACGACAGACCCACTGCTTTGTTTTAACTCTCAAATACCCAAAAGTAGAATTACATTTTGTGCATCTATTTCTTTTTTCGTTTTTCGGGTTTTCTGTTTCTGTCATCTTGAATTTTCTCCTTAACTTTTTCAATATCGCTTTCTCCCAATGGCATATTCAACATATTGAAAAGATTGTCAGTCCCTTTGACCTGCGAAAGCATCCCTCTTATCATCGGATTATCTAAAAGTCCCGAAACCTTTGTTCTGATAGCAGAAATATTTTGTTGTGCTTTTTTAGTAACATTTTTATTAAACCATTCTTGCCAACAATCAAAATGCCAATTTTCGTCCTGAATAATTACGCCGTTTTTTATTGTTTTTAGATTGATTTGTTTATCCATTACAAATATGGGATTTTTACAATAAAAACATTTAACCTTTTGAGGTTTGACTTTTTTTTCCACGACTTTTTTCCCAACCATTCAATTCCTACACACACTCTCTTTAAAAATGTTTCTAACAATTACACATCCATTGTTGAGAAAAATTCTCCCCATTAAAACAGAAGTTCAAACATTTAATATTATCGTCGGTAAATAGTTTTTCCAAATATATGTTTGTGTATGCAATCAACAAGAAGATTAATAAAAAAATCCCAATAATAAAAATAATCCCTATTATCTGCCTTTGTTTTTCTGTTAATTTCATTTTTATAAAAATCCCCATAAGAATTTTCCCAAAGAATAAATAGACCAAAGAAAGCAAACCATAATCATCCACTTCTCCCATCCTTTGAAATACCAATCATTGTTCCATGCCTCTTTGACTTTTTCTCTATACATCTGACCAAATCCTTTCTTCTGCATCTCTCTGATTGACCTCATATCCATCTTGTTTTCTAACTACATATCCACAGATACATACTACTCCACATCCTCCAATTTTTTCAAAAATTGGACATCACACACTGCTCCGACCCCCAACCCCCCTATGTCGTATGCATAAGCACAGGTTTCAGGACATTCTTTTCTCATATAAAATCCGCAATGTTCTATTTTTTCATTTTTGCAATTTACAAAATCAGGTAACTTACTCATCTTCCACCTCAAATAATTTTTCTAAATTAGAACAAACAACACTTCCATCTATCTCAATAACCTTCGGTGGAGCAACCCCGTAATCCGTAAATCTGTCGCCAATGTATTCCATTAATTCTTTTGCTCTTAATAATCCTACTTGTCTTCCTTCTAGTAAAAATCGGTCATAAAATAAAATATAGGTTTTTTCTTCCTTTCTTAGTTCTTCTATTCTTTTT
>DATKUW010000010.1:0-2787 GCA_035530435.1 Bacillota bacterium | reverse complement strand
ATTATTTATAGTACTTTAGAAGATGGACAAGAACCTATTGAAATTACTATAAATGGAGAGGAATATAACAAATGGCTTGAAGAGGTAGCGACTAAGACTCAAAGTAAAGTCGAAGCGTGGGAAGTTCTTCCTCCTGGAAATAATGTTTTAAAAGTTGATTTTGAAATGCAATATGATCAAATGAATGAAGAATTGGAAGAATCTAAAATATTAAAAATAACAAGTTATAATAAAAGTGTAGATTTAACAGATATTTCTGATGCTTTAAAAAATTACGAACCTTTTATGAAACAATGGAAAAATTGGATAAATTTTATAGTAGAAGATAGAAGATAGACTTATAGTTTAACAATAAAAAAACCGCTCGATTAAGAGCGGTTTTTTTATTGAGGAATATGGCAAATATCAGATATTTACTCTATTCTACTTTAATATCTATTCTTTTTTTCTCTGGTTCTACAATTTTTAATTTTGGTATGAAAATAGTTAATATCCCATTTTTGTAAGAGGCTTTTAGATCTTCTTTATTAGAGTCTTTAGGAAGACATAGTTCTCTTTTGAATCTCCCATAAGCTATTTCTTGTATATGTTTTTTTTCATCTTTTTGTTCTTCTTTTTGTAATTTTTCTCCTTCAATAGTCAATATGTCTGTTTCACTATCTAAAGAAATTTTTACATCTTTTTGAGTCATTCCTGGAGTTTCAAGAGCTAAGATATAATCTTTTTCTGTTTCATTAAAATCCAGAGAGGGAGAAAAAGCCGGGGCTTCTATTCCCCTTAGGGTAGGGAAACCGTGAAAATGCATTATACGATCTGCCAGATTGTCGAATTCTTCTAATTCTTTTCTTAGACTAGTAAAAAGATTTGAAGGATCTCTTCTAATTAAATTAAACATTTTTATCTCCTTTTAAAAAAAAATATGTTTCTATTATAGATAAAGCAAAAACCGTGCCAAAAGAAATCTTTATTATTTTAATAAAAATAAAGTTTTTGTCGATAAAGTAAGTGTCAAAATGGCAAGAATGTCAAATAGACAGTTATAGAAAGGAGAAATCTTATGGGTCTTAATAAAGAAGAAAGAGAAAGAGCTAAAGTCTTTGCAGCAAATGGGGCAGAGTTTATGTTTGAGCCGTATTCCCAATTGTGTGAATGGATAGCTCAAGACGATCCTCGAACTCAAGGAATAGATATATTGTTAAAGACAGCTATACTTGGAAAGAAAGCTATTCGTTTAGATCCATCTATGATTTTGAAATATTGTGATTATCAATTAGATATAAGAAATACGTTTGTGTTAGATAATGGAGACATTCGTGTTACTCCTCCTCAGTTTACTATTAAAAAGGAAAATTTTAAGGAAAATTGAAAAAAAGAAAGGAATAAAAATGACAAAAAGAAAAGTTCAACAATCAATTGAGAAAAAAGAGAAACCAGTTGTTAAGGTAGCAAAGTCTATTAATTTTAAGACTTTAGAAGGAAGATTTTTACATGTTAAAGTAGGGAATCAGGAACGCCCTGCTGAAACTAAAGACATAGATGGAATTCAAAAATCATTAGATGGAATTCTTAAAGAAAATAATGTTAATTGTATTGCTTTTGTAAGTCATCACGCTGTAGATATTATAATATATTAATTTGAGAACCTCCAGAATGGTAAGAAAAGCACTTTTAAACAAATCTATATTTAAAGATTTTTCTGATTACTGGCATTATGCTCGTAATCTTTCAACTCGTCAGAGAAGATTAATTTCTGAAAATTTATCTCATCTAGATCAAAAGAAGTTAAAAGAATCATATTCTAAGGGAGGTTGGGATGAGGTTCTTTTCAGAGATTCTGTGTGTGAAACTCTAGAAAAAATAAAAGAACAATATAGTTATGATATTATTGAAATCAGATGTAAAGTTTTAGCTGGAAAGAGTGTTTATGTTTCTAAAAAATATTGGGATGTTCTTCAAAATGAATTAATTATATTTCCAGAAAAACATGTTCTTTTTGCTGTTGGAGATATAAAGGGAGTAGAATGTAAGGAAAATAAAGAAGTTGTTCTTATTCTCCCAAAAAATAAAGAAATCTAAAGGATTATCTCTCTTTTTCTTGAATGTTCATTTAATAGGGAATTATTTCTACAGCGTGGAGAAAATATGTCGATTTGGAAAAAGATATTAAAGGAAATAAAAAATCCCATTTTTGCGGGGAAATCTTTTAATATATTAAAATATGCTCAACCTGGTCCAGGAACCATTATTCCTTCAGAAGTATCTGATCTTCAAACGGAAGAGCCGATGGTAGAAGAACCTCAAGGTCAGGTAATTCCTCCTTCTTTAAAACAACCCAAATTTAAAGCCCCTCCTGTAAAATCAGTTGAATCTCCCGAAAATTTCATAAAAATAAGATATATTGATGAATATATAAAAGAGAATGTGAGAAAAGAAAATTCTTTAAAAAATCCTCTTCCAAATAAAGATATTTTTCAAGAATTACAAACAAATACAGGAGCAAATTATTTTATTCAAAGAACGATTGCACTTGCTGGAGAAGAAGGAGTAAGTCTTGGTGTAACGGATGAAGATGCTATAAGTTATGCAGAAAGATTTTTAAATGTTGTTCTTGATATCTCCAAAAAATATTTTGAGAGTGAAGATTTTCAAAAAACTCAAAAACAAATTTTTGAAGGATATAAGGTCCCTGATATTCAAAAAATGAAGCATAGTCTAGATTCTTTGTATATAATTAATGTAGAAGGAATAGAAAATTATTCACAAAAAGTTAAAAAAAATGATAAAAGC
>DATKUW010000009.1:0-3730 GCA_035530435.1 Bacillota bacterium | reverse complement strand
GTCTGCTGTAAAATTATAAGGAGAAATGTCAAGGTTTTGATTTGCATTAGTTCCTGAGAGATTTAAACTCTGTTGTTGTATTGTATTATTCATTATTGTTTCATTATCAAATACAACATTAAGCATATCTCTTGCACCAGAATCTGCATCAGCCCCACAAACAACTGTTCCATTACCTAAAATTCCTGTAACTTTATTTGTTCCTGGACAATCATCTTTTGTTAGGTTTCCTATTAAAGAACTTTCATTTGTATCTGGAGAACCACCTGCAAAATAATCTATAGGATAACAAGTTGAGTTTCCTAATAAAACACTTGCACCTACACATTCTGTTGAAGCATTTGTATCTGAACATGAACCTGCAACTTCAGTTTTGTTACTTAAATAAACAATTGGAAAATAAGAAGAGCCCTTTTCAGTTTCATTATTTAAATAAACAATTGGAAAAGAAGAATTAACATTTGGAATTATAATTATTAAAATACTTATTATGAATAAAAGTAATATAACCTTCTTCATTCTTTTTTTCTGAAAATTTATTTTTTAAGTTGTTATAATAAAAAAATAAAAATAAAAATTGTTTTAAGTTTATTTTTAAGGACACTTAGTACTTAACAATATTGCATAACCTGCTAAAAGTATCATTCCTAAAAATATAACTGTTGCATACGGAAGAACTTTTTTCCAAGTTGGTTCTGTTCTAAGTACATCTTTAATTCTTTGAACAGATAAAATTGCCCCATACTTAACATCAGACTCTACTGGTGTTTGAGCTACAATTTTTCCATCATTTAAAAATGTTCTTTTCATTTGAATAAATGTATTTACATCTATTTGTTTATAGTAAACCCTGTCTTGTTCGTCAAAGAACTCTGGCTTTGGTGTTGTTGTTAAATCTATTTTATACCACCATCCCCAATACCATTTACCTGTTTTAATTCTGAAAAATGGGGCTGAGTTCTTTCTTCCTATGTATCCTCCCATGTGATTACTTTCCTTAACCTTTCCACTTTCTCGCATCCTAAATATTCTTACAGGATACTTGAAGATCATCTTGTTTCTGATGCTATTCATTACAGCAACGAAAATAACAAGAAATGGAACAATCCACATTGCATAATATGCACCCTTTGCAACTCCTCCCCCCATTCCAGATAGAAAATCTAAAAATGCCATTTTATACTTTAGCAAATGGATTTATTCTGTTAAGAAATCCCTTATCTCTTTGCTGCATCTGTGGATAACCTGTTCTTGAAACCATTTTTTCTTCAACTGTTCCCCTTACAACATTTCTATCTCCTGCACCAACTGCTTTTCTAAATGCACCTGAAGCATAAATTAAAAGTTGTATATCTAAGATTTCCAAGTCAGATTTATCTTTAACACCATATTCTTTGTAGTTAATATGTATTGTCGGAATTGCTTTATCACAAATGTAAAGAATGTATTGGTTAATTTCGTCAAGCCTGTAATTACTAAATGTTGTTAAATCGCTGACAAATGGAGCAATTATTGAAAGATATTTTGATATACCTTTATCATTCATCAACGGTTCCATTCCTTCAACCCTAATATATTTCTTTTCTGAATAATCCCAAAAGAAACCTTTTAAATTCATCCTTACTTGTTCCAGGACTTTCTTAGCCTGGCTTAATTCTCTGATAATCCCAATCTCTGGAGTTTCTCTTTCTTCTTGCTGTGGTGGATATACATCTTGTGGAAGTTCCTGGAATCGTTCTTGAGAAAGATTTGCTTCTTCCTGATAATCTGTATATTCTGCCATCTTATTTTATTCTGCCGATTCTACAAACTACGGTATTACAATTTGGACAAAGTCCTTTTCTCATTTCTATACCTTTTTTTGTCTTAGTTACTTTAATATCTTTCATCTCTACTTTCTTTTTACAACGGACACAATAACCAGTTATTTTTTCTTCAATCATTTTCTTCTTCTGCATAAACTTTTTATTTCAAAAAGCAGGGATAACATTTTTGCTTCAGCAAGATTTTTACAGGGTATTCTATTTCCTTTTTCATCAAGTACATAACTGTCAAATTCTTTTGTGTAGCTTAAAATATCTCCTGCTTTTGGTTTTCCTATGTTCCTCTCTCTTTCCCCAGAAGATTTTTTAGGTTCTATGTCTGGAACTTCTTCTTCCATTTCTTCGTCTTCAACTTCCTCGTCATCTTCTTCTTCAATTTCGTCTTCTTCTATTTCTTCTTCTTCTATTTCTTCTTCTATTACTTTACCTTTTACCATTTTGCACCTCCTTTATTATTATCTAAACATTGCATCCACTTCATTCATAATTTCTTTTCTTCTTCTAATTTTTCCAGTTTTTCTTTTCATTAATTTTTTAGTCTGCAATCCTTCTTTGTGTGATTCCTTGTCTTTATACAATTTAATTCTCCTAATTTCATCAGTAGTTTGTTTTTGTATTCTTCTCATTGTATCTTCTGCTGTTTCTCTTGCCTTTTCCATTAACTTTTTTTGCTGGCTTCTTAACATTTGTATTCTTTCTGTTTTTGTTTTTATCATTTTTAATACCCCCTTACAATTATCTTAAAAAATTTAATATTGATTTTTTTCTTACTTTATTTTTAACTTTATTCTTTCTATTTATTTTTTTATTTTTAGGTTTTGCCTTCTTTGATTTAACTTTTCTTTTAACAAATCCAGAGCCTGCCCTTAATTGTGCCAACCTTTTCAATAAACCTATTTTCTGAACTTCTTGTCTTGTATCAAGCAAGAAAGGATTTCGTTCTATATATTTATCTTTCATAGGAATTTTCTTACCTTTTTTGAGTTGATAACCTCTGAACTTTCTTTGATTATCTAAAAAATAATTTGGTGGGAATTTTAAGGTTGAAGGTTTAGGAGCTTTAGAAGTTTTTTCAATCTTAAATGTTCTGCTTAAAGAGGTATCTGCTAAATGACTACCTAAACTTAAAGCCTGTATTTTTGTTAATGGCTGTTTATTTAATCTAACATATTTCTTTTGTCTTATTGGTTTTCCATAAGCATAATATCCTTGAGGTCTTCTTATTTTATCTATTCTTTTCTTTTCTGTTTTTAATCTAGGAAAACGAACTGGAATTTTATATGGTTCTGGGGGTTTTTTATAAACTGGTGGAATGAATTTTAATGAAGGTATTGGTTGTTTTGTAGGATATTTAGTTGGTGGAGCTATTGGTAGATATTTAACTGGTGGAATCATTGAAGGATATTTAGTTGGTGGAGTTGTAGGTAGTGGAGAAGTTAATAATAATGAAGAAACAGAAGTTGGATAAGCAATTCTTTTTAATGTAGGTTGTCTTGCAGGATATTTAACAGTTTTGGGAATTGGAGTTATTTTATATTCTACATCAGATTTAGGGTAACCTATTAAAAAAGGAACAGCCCCAACAGATGGATAAACTGGATAACTTGGATATTTTGAAATACCAAAAGGTTTATATAGTAATTCTGGCTCTAATTTAGGTAACTTCTTAGTTACGGGGGGGGAGGGTTTCCCTAAGAATATTTCTTCTATTATATTTGGTTTAATAATTGCTTTATCTTCTGGAAGAGCTATTCTTTTTTGTGTAATGGCTTCTTGAACAAGAGAATTTTCTATCCTTCTAAAATCTGTCATATATTTAGCTGTATCTCCACCCATTTTTTCATCTATGTATGTTCTGATTAATAATCTTCTTCCTTGCATTCCAAGAACTGGTGCAACCTTCACAC
>DATKUW010000008.1:0-3385 GCA_035530435.1 Bacillota bacterium | reverse complement strand
GATTTAGAAAAACGAAAAATCGCTAGATATCACTTGCTTGAAAAAAGCGTGTGCCGAAGATGTGGCGCCCTTAATCCACCAAAAGCAAAAAAGTGTCGTAGATGTCACGGAAAAGATCTGCGACCTAAAAGAAAAGAACTGTCGAAATAATTCTAATCCTATTATTTAGCTTCTTTTCTAATTACTTATATTAAAATTCGACAATTTCAAAATTGAATGGTTTATCTGATAGTACAATTAAAAATAGTGCTCCTATTACAATAAATATGAATATGAGTGGAATAATTTTATTGCAAAGTCTTTATCTTCCCAATCTTTATCTAGGTCCCGATATTTCTAGAAATCGATATTGAAATGAAATTCCTCTGATAATTCTCTTAGTTCTTCTCCAAACCTTTTTAGAAAGACTCTAATAAGTCCATCATTAATGTCAGAATCGCAAATTAGAGTGAGAAACACCATTCCATTCCAATTTCACAGGAAATTGGGACAAAATTCAAAAAGAATCAAACCTTGTGTTTCTTACATTCCTTTTTGAATAAAAATCTTGGATCCGGTTGTCTTAAATATCGAAATTCAGCATTAAGCTTCGAATTTTCCATTTTACCAGCGATTTCCTCAACGGTCCAATGGAATAATTCTAATATTTTAAAAAGTTTAAATTATAAAAAATGTGTATTGTACAACAATTAAGAAAAGTAAAAAAAAATTATAAAGGAAAAACTTCCTCTGATACGACCTCGAGACCCTCATGGTAGAGTGAATGAAATTTTTTTCTCAATTTATCATAGTTTAGCAGGAATTTCTCAAAAGAGACTTCTCCTCTGTGGAACGCTAAATAAATATCGCGGTTTTGTTTTAAATCTCTTATAAACTGTTTTAACAAGACCTGAAAGCGCTCGGGGTCGTGAACGGTCGGATTAAATATGAAAGAAATAATCATCATTTCTTTTTCTCCCCTCGCTAGGGGGGAGTTTATTTCAAAGTAATAGTTTGCTGTACCAAATGATGGATTTGAGTAAATAAAGAAACCTTCTTCTTCCTGGAACATTAATTTAGAAATCTTTTCCAAATTAAATCCCATTTGGGTATTTGGATAAACGAAGTAGGGAATAGGTCCTATTTTCTTATCGAAAAAAGTAAGAATGACATGTAGATCTAAATCTAGAAATGATTCTTTAACTTGGTTTTCTTTTTTCATTTCTTTTTCTAATCTTGAAATAATCAACCACCATTGAATATAATATCGCCTTCTAAAAAATTAAATGTTATATACAAATCTTTTATAATATTAAAAGATATATTTATGTTATGTATATAACTATTATACTATTTAAATGTTATGTGAGGGTTATTTTTGAAAAAAAGAAAAAATGTAGATCCCCCATTTTCTTATTCTTATCGACTTGGTATGAGAAGATATCCTCATAAATCACGAGTATGGTAAAAAATATTTTTTTGAATTCCTATATTCCCTTAACCAACTAAATTTGGAATGAAAAAGATAAAAGATGGTTAAAGCAAACTTTATTCATCTCAAAGTTTGAACCGTTGTATCCTAATATGTTGTATGAGCAGAAAAAAGATGAGGATTAACTCTTAACAATAGTGTTGAACATATTCACAAATGCATTAAAATTTTTGTTCATAAAATAGAGCCCAAGGGGATCGTGACTTTTTAATGCAAGCATATAGTATGGTGAAGAATTTTTTTTTAAGGTGACTGGTTTGAACAAAAAATATTTTCCCATCTTTCTGACAACTATTTGATCTTCTTGTTGTTCTATTCCCATATCTTCAAAAACATCGTTAAGTGTCAAAAAATACGCAATTGTGCTACTCAAAAGTTTTTTTGACTCATTATCTTTGAAGCAGGAACCTAAAATAATCGAATTTTTATCGGTAATGATTAACCCTTCACAATCTAGTTTTCTCGTAAATTCATCAATCGTTCTTTGTAAAAACTCTGATTTTGGATATAATTTAAGTAGTATTTTAGACATCGCATTCATGATTGTATAAGGATTATATATTGATGTCCTAAAGAATTGAAGCTTCTCGTAATCCACTCTCTTAATAATTTCTTTATTTAACGCAAGTATTTCAGATTTTATTTGATTTTCAACGCTATGAATTAATTTAGGATCATATTTATGAAAGAAAATGACAATTTGGGGTTCAATTTTCAATTCTTTGAATTTATCAACGACATCATATAAATAATTCAGAGATTCTTTAATACGAGAACCATCTAATATATCAATAACGTAAATCGCGATTTCTGTCTCATCAAAATATTTACTAGGGTTTTCTAAATAGGAAATAAGATAACTCTTTTGACCTCCTAAATCCCATTCGGAGATTTCCCTTCCCAACAATTTGAAACTGCTCCTTTGAGCACCTCTCGTTGGTTCAATTAAAACAATTTTTGAGTATTCCCTATGGAGAGCTGAAATTATACTTGTTTTACCTGCTCCATCCAACCCTGTGAATAAAATTTTATGCGTTTTTTCTATAGATTCCCCTTCCTTTTCATAAAATATTAAAGAATCTTCCAAAAGATTTCACCTCATACTTAATTCGCCACGGAGTGATAAATCGTACGGCCAAGAATTAAACGGTTAAGCTGATATTTAAATTTATGTCAAACATCATAAATCTCCATTAGGAGAATAAATATTCATGTGTGAATTAGAGGTTTTCTAATCTTTTATGTTCTTTTTGCTTCTTTTTTTCTATTTTTTTCTTTTGTTTTTCTAGCTTTTTTCGCTTTTTTGACTCTTGTTTCGCTTCTTTTTCTTTTTGTTTTCTTTCTTGTTTCATCCTTTCAAGTTCTTGTTTTTCTTTCTCAATAGCTTCTAGTTCTTCTCTCTCCCTTTCAATAATTTCCCTTTCTAATCTGATCTTCTCTTTCTTTTCTCTTTCGATTTCTTCTAACCGGTTTTTTTCTAATTTTTCTTGTTCTAATCTCTCTTTTTCTTTTCGAATTCTTTCTAGACTTTCTATTTCTTTCCTCTCCTTTTCTCGCGCTTCTCGCGCTTTTCTTTCCTCTTCTAACTTTTTTATTCTTTCTTTCTCCAACCGAACATTTTCTATTCTTTCTCTTTCCTTTCTCGCTTCTTCATTAATTTCAAAAAGCCATTTATCTATTTTTTGGGTTAATTCAAGTTTTTCATTTATTGGTAATCCAAAACCTGGTTCTTTTTTCAGGTATATATTAGCATATTTGCTCATTTCCCATATTTTTTTTTGTTGAGTTGTGGTGGAACTAACGCCAATTTGCCTCATGCTTTCTCGAGCTATTTCAAATGCTTGTCCAATAGATTTCATTGCATAATTTTCTTCAATAACGTTTTTTAAATATAACAGAATCTGTTTAATTTCA
>DATKUW010000007.1:0-7212 GCA_035530435.1 Bacillota bacterium | reverse complement strand
TGTGGTGTTAAAACCAATATAATTACGAATGTTCAGATAACCGAAGGGAAAGCTGGAGATTCTCCCCAATTTAATCCTTTACTTACTCAAACAACCCAATTATTCAATGTAAAGGAAATAACGGCAGATAAAGCCTATTCTTCAAGAGCTAACTTAGAACTTGCTAAAAAACTTGGAGCTATGCCATATATTCCTTTTAGGAAAGGAGTTAAGAGAAGATCTAAAGGTTCTCCAACTTGGTCTAAGATGTTTGATATTTTTACTAAGAACTATTTTGAATTTGCTAAACATTACCACAAGAGAAGCAATATAGAAAGTACCTTTGCAATGATCAAAAAAAAATTTGGTGACTTTGTAAGATGCAAATCAGAAAAAAGTCAAGATAACGAAATTCTATGCAAAGTTCTAACACATAATTTAGTTTGCTTGATCCATGAACTTTTTGAACTAAAGATAGATATAGATTTTTCAGATGTATCTAGGAGGCTTTCTGCACCAAAAGTGGTTTAGTTAAGGTGCAAACCCGGTTGGTGTGTATTGTTACCTTGTCGGGACTTTTGAAAGTTCAATATTTTTTTAAAAGATAATTTAATGTAATTGTATAGTAACAACACAAACAAAAGATTTAAAAAGGATGTTAATTATTAAAATTTAAAGAAAATGGCATTAGAAAGAAAAGCAATATCGATGGAACCAATTAAGGAAAAATTGAAAGGTCTTAGAGAACACATGCCTGACCAACAAGATGTTATTTATGACTTTGCTACATATCTTGCAGATAGATTAAATCCAGAATTAGTTCCACAAGGATTTAATATGGCTGCTGAACTTGCACTATACGATTTAGAAAAAGGTGTTGATGGATTTACAGGACAACCTATTCAAAGCAGATTAGTTGGCTATCCATCAATGATATATAGATTATTAAGAATGCAAGTTCCACAAATTGCAGAAGCAGTTTGTCCAGAAGATTTTGCTCAAGGCGTAAGAAAGATGTATGATGAAGTTAATGCAAAGATAGGTAAAGATAAAGAATAAAATTCTATTTTAATTATTTTGTGTTGATAGTTTAATAGCTCGTTCTTTATCCATAATTTAAATAAGATTTTGAAACTTAAAAATATATCTAAAAGTCCCGAAGAATTAACAATACATGGTTGGTGGGGCTTTGCACAATAAGTCAATTCTGCACAAAAAGTCTATAAAATAAGCTTGATTTAAGATGCTATGAAAAAGAGGAACAAGATAATTTATCTGATTATTGCGATATTACTAATTATCTTATTACTGGTTGTTCTCTCTATGTTCTTAAAAACGTTTTTTTCAGATATTCAAAATATTAGAGAAGTAATTTTAAGTTTTGGCATTTTAGCTCCGATAATTTTTATTTTGTTGCATATTTTACAAGTACTAATTGCCCCAATTCCAGGACAATTAATGGGATTTATTGGTGGTTATTTATTTGGGGTTTGGCTTGGAACACTTTATAGCATTATAGGTGTTGTTCTGGGAACATTAGTTGTTATTTCTTTAGTAAGAAAATTTGGTGAGCCTTATGTAAGAAAGATGATTGATAAAAAAACCTATAAAAGATTTGATAATTTTTGTAAGAATAAAGGAATTTTCGCACTATTTTTGATTTATTTATTGCCTTTTTTTCCAGATGACGCAATAAGCTTTATAGCAGGTCTTTCAAAGATAAAGCTAAAACACATTCTCTTAATAGCATTTCTCGGGAGACTCCCTGGAATGTTTGGATTAAGTCTGGTTGGCGCAGGAGTAGCGAGATCAGAAGCCAACTTTGCAGTAATATTAACAGGAATCTTAATATTAATCGCTTTCGTAATATACATTTATAGGGATAAATTAGAAAATAAAATGATGAAGGTAGCAAGGAAAATTAAACATAAAAAGAAAAAATAATTCTTACACAATAAATCACTGAACAGGCACTGGCTTAGAAGATTCTAATTCTGGTTTTTTTCGAAAGATATCTATAATAAATCCTGCAAAGCCGAGAGCAACACCTACTGCAATCCCCAAACCAACACCTTTGAGCAATATGTCAAAAGATTCCTTAAAATAAGTGATGAATGAATCTACAGGATCTAATCCGTAATTGGTGCTGACAGAAAAATCCAGAATAAAAAGAAAAAGCAAGCCAAGAAAAAATCCAAAAATCCCCAGGATTGATGTAAATGGAAAATTTTTAATTATGTTTGGCATTTCAATCACCCCAATTATATGGCCCCGGAGGGATTTGAACCCCCGACACCTGGATTAAAAGTCCAGTGCTCTAACCAGACTGAGCTACGGAGCCGTCTTATTTTAGAATATGAGAATTAGTTTATAAAATTATTCTTAAAGATATTTCTTCAACTTCTCTTCAAATTCCTCTAAAGGAATTCCACCGACAAACTGTTCTTTAAGCACACCTTTTCTAAAAAGAATGAAATTAGGTATGGACAGAATTTTGAATTTTTTCGCAAGTTCTTGATTGTCATCTATATTAACTTTCCCAAATTTTATCTTACCTTTAAATTTTTTGTTAAGTTCTTCTAATACAGGGGCCATCATCACACATGGCATACACCAATCTGCATAAAAATCCACAACCACAAGTTCGTCCTTAATAAAATCATTAAATTCTTTCTCACTCAATTCATTAACACTTTCTGCCATATTTCTAAAGAATTAAAATTATTTATAAAAGTTTTCTTATTCACGACCAAGCATTTCTTCTTTAACTGCTTCGTGAAATTCTTTGCTGTATTGTCTGTTTCCAGTCAAATGTCCGCAGTATTTTCCTTCTGTGCAAAATCCAACACCGCACTTTGGAAACAGGAAATAATCTAATTCAGGAATTTCTTTTGCTATAAGTTCTCTTTTCTCCCAAGAAGTTGCTTTTCTTTCTGGCTCGCAAGTATTGCACAATCTTAGAGGAAGTTCTAAATTAGTCAGATTAATCAAATCATAATTCTCCAAGGTTCTCAATCTTATGTTTTTTGGAACAATATACAGCGCATCCCTTGGCTCTATTCCTGCTTCGAGCATTTTTCGGAAAAGACCAAGCTGTTTAGAAGTATAGTAAAGATAAGGGGTCAATAATTCTGGCTGTTTTTTTAATCTCTCATCTATTATTATTGATTTTTCTATTTCTTTGATAATCTCTGATCCTATATTAAAAGGTAGTTGCATTTCAAATGCTTGGTGTATGTCTGGCGAAAATCTTCCAATTCCTTTTGCACTTCTTTCAGCAGCAGAATAAACAGATTCAACACTTTGTCTTAATGTTGCATGTCTTTTTTGCTCAGACCAAACCCTCCAAGACAAACTATCTAAAACCTTCACTCTTACAGATTCATTGTTTTCTCCTACAAAAGCCCTCATCGCAAGCATATATCCCATTGCAGCATCTACAAGTTCTGCAGGCTCTTGTATCTTCATGTTTTTCTCTGCTAACATCCTTAATCTTTTTAATTCAAGAAGAGCACTTGGAGTGAAATTTGCAAATGAATCAATAATTACAGGTTTTAAAGGCATGCCTCTCTTTTCAGCCCCTTCCAATGCCTCGTTTCTTAATGAAGGATCTTTGAAAACAGTATAATGGAGATAGGTATCTCTTGGAACCCTTACTCTCTGCTCATACATCGTATTTAATCCAACCTCTTTTGTAATATTTGGAAATTTGTCAACCAAATTATGAATTTCCCTAGGAACAAAATTTCCGTTTGGATTCCTTTTATCGTGCATAACTTCAAATGCAAGGGTGGCAAGAGTGTCTAAAGGAAGAACAATAAACAAATCTGCAGGATTGTTGTAAGGAATTAATTTGTTGAAAGTTTCTATTCCCCCAAGTGTTTTAAATTTCTCTTTAAATTCTCCTGCAAGATTGAAAACTTCTCTTGAGATTTTTAAATATTCCTCAAGCAATTCTGGTTCAGATGTAAGAGCTTTTGGAACCACTATGTCTTCACTAGTTGTTTCTCTTCTTCTGCTACTAGTAACCAAAGAACGGGAAGCCACAAGCCCTGTAAGACCAGAATCAATCATTTTTGTTCCATGAATTCCAAGAACAACTCCTGACAAACCTCCAAGAGAATGTCCTCTTCCGATTCCTGTTGCTGTTTTTTTATAAACAATTTCTTTCAAAGATTTTTCAGAATCCTGCATATCTTTTTGTATTTCTTCTTCTAATGCAGAAAAATCCATTCCATGTGAAACAAGAGACTGAAAATAAGCAATAATCTCATCACCCCCTAAGAAATTCCTCTCATAATCTAAATTCTCCTCGGAATCTTTTCTAAGAAAGGCCTCTTTTAATTTAGAATCCTGAATCTCCACTCTAGGCCAAAAACTCAGAATATCGACTTTCAAATCATCATCTGTCATAAAGTTTTTTCCTTGATATTGAAAACCCATTGTTCAACCAATAAAAATTATTTTATAAAAATGATTATGGTGAATTATAACCTTTTATGAGCATTCAGAATAGCCACAACTTATTATATTTGAGCAAACTCCTCCTAAACAACCCTCTTTAATTTGCATAGTACTTCCACAGCTAGGACAAGCACCACCTGTTATAGAATTATCTTCAGTAATAACATCATTTATTTTTTCATTAGATCCCTTTTTTTTGTTTGAAGATTTTTTTGATTTTAATAAATTCTCAAAATTTTCAGAATCTCCAATAGGCCCACTAACTTCTTCTCCATAAAATTCTGCTATGCTTCTCCCAATTGCATCAGCACAAGAATAAACTGCTTTTGGTCCAAATCCAAAAGGTTTGTGACATCTAATTCCTATTAATTGTGAAGCAACTGCTCTTGGATTTGCCCCAGATCTTAATAATTCTGAAGTTAATCTTCCTGTAGCTTCATTTTGGCATGAAGCGCAACCTCCTGCTTTTCCCATTGAAGCAAAAATTTCAAATAAATCCTTGGTTCCACCATTCCTTTCAACATAATTTGTTGTTATGAAAAGATTCCCACAACCAGTTCTTTTTTTAATAGTGGATCCCATTAGAGCTTCGGGTCTTTTTTTGGGTTCAATATAATGAAATATTTCCTCTAGACCTCCCATTTTTTTTAAAACTTCTTCTTCTCTACTACCCTTTCTATAAACAGTGATCCCTTTGCAACCTAACTCATGAGCTAAAAAATAAGCTTTTTTGACCTCTTCTACTGTTGCCGAATTTGGAAAATTAATTGTTTTACTTACAGCATTCTCTGTGTATTTTTGAAAGGCCGCCTGCATCTTTACATGGTAATCAACAGAAATATCTTCTGTTGTGACAAACACCTTTTTTATTTCGTCTGGAACAAAATCCAATTCCTTGAGACTTTTTCCCCTTTTTACAATATTTCCTTGGTCATCTTCTTGATTTATCATTTCTTCAAAAACTTTATCAGGATTTATTCCAACATCTTTTAACGCCTTTACTAAAAGATTATTCTTAAATTCCCTTACTATTCCGTCAGCATCTTTGTGTGTATAAACTAATTCAAATGAGGGCTCTATTCCAGAAGAGGCACCAGCAATTATACTTATAGTTCCTGTAGGGGCAATAGTAGTGACAGTAGCATTTCTTCTTTTTTTCTCACTAGCATAAACACTTTTTTTAAAATTAGAAAAAGCCCCTCTTTTTTCTGCAAGTCTTTGGGATTCTTCAACAGATTTATTTTGGATAAATCCCATAATTTCTTCTGCTTTTTCAAGTGCTTGATCAGAATTATAAGGAATCTTTAGTTCATATAAAAGGTCTGCAAAACCCATTACTCCAAGACCTATTTTCCTATTAACATGAACCATATCTGTAATTTCTTTCAGAGGAAATTTACTCATATCCACAACATTATCTAAAAAATGTGTGGCATGTTTTACTGTATTTTCTAATCTTGAATAATCAATTTTTCCATTTTTTATCATTAAGCCAAGATTTATACTTCCTAAATTACAAGCTTCATAGGGAAGAAGTGGTTGCTCACCACAAGGATTTGTTGCCTCGACTTCTCCAAGAGCAGGTGTTGGATTTTTTCTATTAATTTGATCTAAAAAAGCAATACCAGGTTCTCCATTTCCCCATGCTAATTTTGATATATAATCAAATACTACTTCTGCATTTAAAGTTATTCTACCTTTGTCATCAACTTTTCCAACTTCCTCTTTTCTTTCTACTTCTAGAATTCTTCCCCTAATATCTCTTTTTATAGGATTTTGATATATAACTTTTTTATCTTCAACAATTAGAATTCTTTCATTTTGGGTTATCAAACCTTGTTTTACACTCTGTTCTTCATTTTTAATATCATCAATTTTAAGTTCGTGGATTTCACCACGTCTAGGATTCTTCAAAATATAATTCCCTTTATTTTTTAATGCATTCATAAATTCGTCTGTAATTGCAACAGAGAAATTGAAATTGTTATATCTGGTTTCTTTTTCATTTTCTTTGGCAAACATGAATTCCAATATATCTGGGTGATCTACTCTTAAAATCCCCATATTTGCCCCTCTTCTAAAACCTCCTTGATTTACAGCATTAGTTGCAGCATCATACATCTGAATAAAACTGACAGGGCCAGAAGATTTTCCATAAGTTGAAGAAACAAAATCATTTTTTCTTCTTAAATTACTAAAAGAAAAACCTGTTCCACCGCCTGATTTATGAATAAGTCCTGTATCATATACACCCATCATAATTCCTCCTCGTCCTTCCATCTCATCTTTGATTGGTATGACAAAACAGGCAGATAGTTGTTGCATAGACCTTCCCGCATTCATTAATGTCGGAGAATTTGGCATGAATTCCTTTTTCATCATCATTTCATAAAAAGTTTTTGCTGTTTCAGTTGTTGTTCCTTCATCTCCTTGTGTATAATGAAAATCAGGATAAGCTATATTAGCAGAAACTCTTGCACACAATCCATTGATATTTTCCTGAAATGTTCCATTCTCATCTTTTTTGAAATATCTTTTTCCTAAAATAGAAATAGCATTTTTATTAAAGGAAGGTTCAATAGGGGACTCTAGTAATTTTTTTTCTAATCTTTTAGTTAATTCTTGATCATAATTTTCATATAATTTTGGATTTTTATTAGCCATTTTAACTCCTTTTTTACCTACACCAAAATCCCTAACCTCTTTCAAATATAAAGATTTATGTTTACCAGAATATAATAACAAAGCAATAAGGCAAATAAAATGGGC
>DATKUW010000006.1:0-9309 GCA_035530435.1 Bacillota bacterium | reverse complement strand
AAGAAGAGAACTCTTACAGCGTTTATGTAGGGCTTTGCGCTCACAAGAAGATCATGTTTTTGTTTTATCTCCAGACTCCAGGGTTTTAGAAGCCATAAAAAATTTGCAATCAATAAACAAAAATGCAACTTCTTTAGATATTTCTTAAGCCCAAACTTTTATGCTTTTCTATAGAGTACAACAATTTTTAAAAACCCCCAGACAATAAAAGAAACATGCCAATAGAAAAAGAAATCAAAGATGCAGCCAAAGAACTTCAATTTTTCAAAAACCTCCCTGAATTTATAAACAGAGCTAAATATCTTAAAGGAAAATTAAAACCAGGAGAAACTCTTTCTTTCGGAACAGATGGACTCCGTAATTTCAATTATTCTGCAGAATTTATTTACTTGGAAATTCACAAGAAAGAAGGAAAACCCGAAAGACCGCTTAGTATTGATTGTTTAGGAGACATACATTTAGATCATTATCTTTTTGAAGATTATAAGCCCTTGCCAGAATCTCAAAGAGGGTGACAACCAAAACACCTATAAATTATATTTTCTTTGGTGATTCATGGACGCATTACAAATTTATGTTGCTATAGCCATCATTATTTTAGCCATCATGGCATTCTTTATCATATTTAGAGCAAGGAAAAAAAAGAAAGAAAAACTTACACCCTTAGCAGGCCTTGCTTTTGTATTTGTCTTTGCAGGAATTATATTTGGAGAAACAAGAGCAGTGGGTTATAGTTTAATGGGGATTGGGGTAGTTCTTGCTGTGATAGACATAATAATAAAATCAAAGAAAAATAAAAAGAGACAATAAAAAATGGATGGGATTGTTTTTGCAGGACTTCTTGGCGGAATTGGTGGCCTGACTCGTGGAGTTGTTGGTCTTTTGAAGGCGCTGTCTCTGAAGAGACGGATTTTGTGGACATATTATGCAATAACTGTTGCGATTGCCATAATAATAGGTATCTTTGTAGGAATAATATTTGACTTTGACCCGCGTTTGAGCTTGCTTGCAGGTTATGCTGGCACAGATATTCTTGAGGGCCTTTACAAAAGCTTTAAAGTTCAGAAAGTTTATGTTAAGAAGAAATAAAATGAAAAAACAAATGAGGGCAAACTGGTGGTTAGGATTTCTTGGATTTTTGGGAATTCTAGGAGTTATTGCGCTGATTGAAGGAAACTGGTCGCAAGTTGTTTGGATATTGTGGTTTATCTGGTTTATCTATTTCATACCTATTAAAAAATAAAATGGCAAAACAAAAAACAAAAAAGAAAAAGAACGAAGTAGAAGGAATTGCGATTCCGGCAGGATTGTTTATAGGAATGGGAATAGGATTTTTGACAGGTAATCTTGTAGCCTGGCTGTTTATTGGTCTTGGAGCTGGATTTGTTTTCATGCTTCTAGCGATGTTATTAAAGAAAAAGTAAAAATGCCTTCTATAACAATCAACATCGATGAGGATGTTAAGAAAATTCTTGAAAAGCGCGCGAAGAAAAACCTGTTCAGCTTAAAAGAGCAAATTCAAGATATTCTAAGAAGAAGTGCTGTAAATTATAAAACAGGAACCCCTACAACAATAAAAGTGGATGATAGACTTGTCGAGGTTTTTTCTCGGCAAAAAAGGGCAAAAAAGAAAAAGACCAAGAAGAAATAGTTTTCGACAACTTTTTATAAGAAAAAACCCTGAATAATTTAATCAAAAGAGGAAGAATAAATGGGTTTGTTTGACAAAAATTTTAAAGAGATTTTTTCAGCTCAGCTCTTCGCGATTATCGGAGGAATAATTGCCGGAGTAGTTTTAGCTGTTTATATGGATAAAATATTTCTTATTCCCGGCATGCTTATAATTATTCCTGGTTTTATGGAGATGAGGGGAAATATAAGTGGAACATTTGCTTCTAGAATAAGTTCCGGACTTTTTCTTGGGGTAATAAATCCTTCTAAACCAGATAAAAAAATAATAAGGGGAAACCTCCGAGGCTCTTTCATACTTGCATTAATAGTCTCTCTCGCATTAGGATTAGTGGCCTTTATTTTTAATTATCTCGTTATGGGGGTTTTGGCCGCGAAAATAATAATAGTCACCCTACTTGCAGGAATTCTCTCTAATTTTATTTTAAACAGACTAACATTATTCACAACAATTTATCTTTTCAAAAAAGGACATGACCCTAACAACATTATGGGTCCTTTTGTAACAACAGCAGGGGACATAATAAGCACCCTCTCTCTATTAGTTATTATTTTACTTATAATTTAAAATGAAATCCAAAAAGATCAAAACAAAAAAAGAAATTCATTTGGCTGAATCTTTAAGAAAGATTACTGAGTTTAAAAGGGAAAAACATTATCCAGAGGTTCATGAAGTCCATAAAAAATACCATATTTCTAAGAAAACCCTTTTTTACGTTAAAGAATACGGAAAAAATGCAAATGTTTCAAAAACAATAATAAGAGAGAGCCTAAAAATTCTGCTTCTAGCTTCTATTATAAGTTCTTTCGGCGGACTTGCTCTTGAGCAGATTAAAACATTATTTCTTTCAATAACACCTTTGCTTATTCTTCTCCCATCATTGAATAATATGATAGGAAATTACGGAACAATAATATCTTCAAGATTCTCAACAATGCTTCATGAAGGAGAAATAAAGGGAAAATGGAGAAAGAACAAAGAATTGAAAAAACTATTTTTTCAGATGACAATAATGACAGTTGTAGGGGCTGTTTTAAGCTCGTTAATTGTAATAGGAATAACTTATTTTTCTGGAGGAATTTTATTGAAAACAGCATTAAAGGTATTTTTTATCGTTCTTTTTGATATGTTCCTCCTTACAAATGTCTTGTTTTTCGTAGCAATCCGTGCAGGAATTTATATCTATAAGAAAAAAGAAGACCCAAACAACTTCTTGATTCCAGTATCTACATCTATAGCAGATTTTACTAATATGGTGATTCTTGCCCTACTGATTATTCTTCTTTTCTAGTTTGATTCAACAAGCTTTTTATAATAGCTATCCTTTCTTTTGAAATGATTGAAAAAATCCATAAAAAAACCTTTAAACTTTCACCCTCAGCAATAAACTTAATGAAAGAATGTCCAAGATGTTTCTGGTTAACTCAACATAAAGTGTGGAAACGCCCTATAGGAATATTTCCTTCCCTCCCTTCTGGAATGGACAGAATTCTTAAAACCCATTTTGATAAATTCATGGAGAAAGGACAAATGCCTCCTGAACTTTGTGAAAAACAAGAATGCGCATTAATGAAATTATTTGATGATAAGGAACTACTAAAAGTTTGGCAGAATAATTGGAAAGGGATTTCTTGGAAAGACGAAGAAGGAAACATTCTCAAGGGTGCTGTAGATAATATTCTTGTGAAAGGAAAAAAACTTATTGTTCTTGATTATAAAACAAGAGGATATCCTTTGAAAGAAGATACGGCAGAACATTATCGGCTTCAACAGAATATTTACAACTTCTTGCTAAGAAAAAATGGATATGAAACTGAAGATTATTTCTTCTTATTATTCTATATTCCTAAAGAAGTAACTAAAACAGGAGAAGTCATATTTGATACAGAGTTGGTAAAAATGAAAGTTGATATTGAAAACGCAGAAAAAATCTGGGAAAAAGCACTTGAGCTTCTTAATAGTGAATGTCCGCAAGAAGGATGTGAATGGTGTAAAGGGCTTTGAAAGACAAGCTTTTTATATTATAAAAAACTCTTTTTATTATAAAATTGAAAAGGTTGAAAGGAGGTAAAAAAAAGAGATGGTTTTTGGCGTTATTGAATGGTTTGTTCTAGTCTTTGTAATACTGGCTATTATAAAAATTATAGTAGTGTCTTTTAATCCAAAGGAGTGGTTTAAGTTTGCAAAGAGCCTTTATAAAAACGGCGCAGTCTTATTTATTGTAGAATTAATTCTAGCTGCAGTATTGTTCTATTTCCTATTGGCAGAATTATCCCTAGTTCACATAATGGCAGTGATAGTTCTTGGGGCTTTATTAACAGGAATGACTTTTGCTTTGTATAATAAAGAAACTATTGACTGGGCAGGTAAAATCTTGAAAGGTAAGACTCTTTGGAACAAAGCATGGTTGCCTCTTTTGATATGGTTAGCCTTATCAATCTGGGTACTTGTAGAATTATTTTAATTTTTTAATTTTTTAATTTTGAAAGAAAAAGATACTTGGAAGAAGATTGATTATATTTATAAGTTCTAATTTTTTTATTTTATTATGAATAAGAAATTTGTTTATTTTATTATCCCTTTACTTTTTTTCATAGTTATTTTGATTGCTGTTATCTTAAATAACATACCTGTGAAAATAACTAATTTTGAAGAGTGCGTTGCAGCAGGCAATCCTGTAATGGAAAGTTATCCAAGACAATGTAGGGCATCTTCAGGACAAACTTTTGTAGAAGATATCTCTATAGAAATATCAGGGACAGTAAGTCTTAAAGGAGAATTGTTTTGCCCATGTTTTTTAGTTGGAGAAGTAGAAGTTTGGTATGATTTAATAGAAGGAAAACCCCCTATCAATGTTTCAGAGATAAATAATGGAGATTTTGTTGTTGTTAAAGGAGAATATTTTGGAAACCAGGTTCATGCAATAGAAATTTTCAAGGCGACAGAATGTGAACCAGAAAACAGAAATGCAGACGCTTGCATAGAAATTTATCAACCTGTTTGCGGAATGCCAATAAATCAAACATTCAGTAATTCCTGTTTTGCCTGTATCGATGAAAGCGTGATGTATCATATAGGAGGGGAATGTTCATGAGAGAAAAAAACAAGAAAATAAATTGGAAAGTTTTCATTCTTTCTTTAATAGCTCTTGGTTTCATAGCCTTGACATTTCTTATTGATTGGATGTTTATTATAGGTGCAGTGATAATCATGCTCATTAATCAGAGAGAGTTATTAGGGAAAAAATAAGATTAGATTTTCTTTTTCCTCAGAATTCTAAATCCTTCCCAGGCAACAAATCCTCCAAGGGCAAACATCAAAAGAGAAACTCCTGCAAGAACATAATTTCCTTCGCCAATATATCCGTTTGCTCTAAATGTTAGATAAAGTAGGGCAGAGAGGGTTGTTATTAAAACAAAAATAGCTGGAATTAAAATGAATTTTACTTTTGTTTTTTTCGAGACAAAATATGCTGAAATTCCTATCAAAGTGATTGAAGCTATTAATTGATTTGAGGTTCCGAAAAGCCTCCAGATTGTTTCATAAGTGTTTGTTATTGCAAGAAGCCAAGCAGGAACAAGAGTCATCAGTGTTACAAGAACCTTATTCTTCAATTTTGGAAAAAGATTTTCAGAGATAATAAATCTTCCAAGACGTGTTGATGTATCTACAGAAGTTAGTATAAATTGGTTAACCATAAATGCCCCTAAAAGAGCAGCAATCCCAACACTTACAAAAGGAATAACATTGCCAACAATATTTCCAAATCCTGTCGAGAAAAGAACAATCCATCCTTGATTAAGGGTATCTTGAAATCCCCCTACACCCACACCCCATTTTAATCCTGAAATTATAACTACTGTAACAAGAATAGCTAAAAGCCCTTCAAGAAGCATTGAACCATAACCAACAGCCTTCCCATGACTCTCTTTCGATAGTTGTTTACTAGTAGTTCCTGAAGACACTAAACCATGAAAACCAGATATAGCACCACACGCAACTGTGATAAAAAGAATTGGCCATATCGGGAAACTGCTCCCTGAAATATAAGAAGGGGCATTAATTACAGGCCTTGCGATAAAAAACGCGAGAAAACCAAGACCCAAAATAAAAATCATCTGAATTGCGCTTAAATAATCCCTCGGTCTCAATAAAATCCAGACAGGAGCAATAGATGCAATAAATGCATAAGCAAAAATTATGGTTATCCAGATATTTTTTAGAAGCACAGGATTTGATATAGGGAGTGTTAGGGGAAACATATTTCCAATCCATACAAAAAAGAAAACAAGGAGTATCGCAATAACACTTGCAATTTTATAGTTCCAATTATATTTTTTAACCCCCAAACCAAGACCGACAGCTAGGAGAGTTATTGCTAGCAATGGAATGACCAGGTCTGTTTTTTGAATTATGCTCTCTGCAGCAGAAGCACTGAATACGGTTATAATTAAAATTAAAGTTAGCCATATCATCAAGCCAAAAACCCAGCCTGCCCGTGAATTTAAATATTTCTTCGCAATCACAGAAACACTTTTTCCTTTGTTTCTCACAGAAGCGATTAATGAGGTATAATCATGCATGGCCCCAATTAAAACAGCCCCTAACAAAACCCATAAAACAACAGGCCCCCATCCAAAATAACTCACAGCAATAATAGGCCCGATAATAGGTCCTGCACCTGCAATAGAAGCAAAATGATGCCCAACTAAAAAAGATTTTGATGAAGGGGAATAATCCGCATCTTCTTTTCTAGAAGAAGCCGGAGTTTTGTTTTTATCATTTATCTTAAGCCTTTTAGCTATAAATCGCCCATAAATCCGGTATCCTAAATAAAACCAGACTAATGCAAGAATCACAATCCATACAGAGTTCATTTTACCTCTTTTTATCTTTTATCAATTTAAGAAATCTCTATATAAAAATCTTAAGGGTCGCTAGACTAATTTTTTCAATAACCCCCTATTCAAATTCTTTCCAATCTTACCTATTTCTCTTCTTTTGTTTCTTCCTTTTTCTTTGCAGGCTTTCCCTTTTTAGGTTTTTTTTCTGTTTCTTTTGGTTTTTGCTCTTTTTGGATTTCTTCTCCAGACTCTCTAGAAGGATGCGCTAATTTAACAACGAGATTTCTTCCTTCAACAGCTTTCTCATTCATCTCTTCAATAGCCTTATCAGCATTTTCATCCTTCTTATACGTGACAAAACCAAATCCACGAGATCTTCCTGTATATTTGTCGGCAATAACCAAGGCCTCTTCTATTTCACCAAAAGGAGAAAAAAGTTCTTCAAGACGTTGTTTGGTAACACTCCAAGGCAAATTTCCCACGTAAATTCTTTTGCTCATTTACTCTCCATTCTTCGTTTATTTAAGAACAGGACTAGTCCTGTCCAATTTATTTTATCAAAAAAACCAATTTTATAAACTTAACTGTCCTAAAAATGTTATGAAATGTGAAAAATGTGGGTATAAGTCTAAAAATATCAGAGAAAAATCCAAAAGACTTCTCTGTCAGATATGTTACCCTTTTTCTCCTGAAGATGAAGACTCTCTTAACAAATATGTGAATGAAAAAATTGATAGCTCTATTTTAGAAACTTTCAGAAAATACTCTGTTTCTGCAGGAGAAAAACAAAAGCAGGGAATGATAAAAAAAGCAATTCAAGGAAACCTAATGTCAAGGGTTCCTTTTGGTTATAAAATCCATGAAAGAAAACTTGTTCCAATAGAGAGTTCTAAAGAAATAGAGGAAATTTTTGAAGAATTCTTGAATGAAAATCTAAGCTTAAGAAAAATAGCAGAAAAACATAAGTTGTCTGTTAATGGTCTTAAAAAAATTCTTAGGAACTTTACATATATCGGAAAGATAAAATTCAATAACCAGATTTACGAAGGAAACCACCAACCACTTGTTTCAACTACGCTCTTTAATCATGTTCAAAATAAACTTGAAAAACTTGGAATAAAATAATCCTTATTTTTCGTACTTACTCATCTCTTTTTCCAAAGCGTTAAAGGGGAAAGGTCTTTTGTTGCTTACAAATATCATATATCTCTGGAAAACATACCACTGGGTGTTCCAAATCTCACTTAATTCTGCAACATGTTTGAGTCTTCTTCCAGTAAAAAGTGTATGGAAAAAATTAATTACTCCCAGAACTAACACTAGATATCTCCATATTCCAAGCACAATTCCAGAAACAATAACGACAACTATCCTCATTAAAGCTTCTGATTTTTCTTTCTTCCCTTGTATTTTTTTAGCCATATTAACGTTTACTTGATTGCCTTTTGCTTCTTGCCTTACTGTCGCCTGGTTTATAAGCTTCTTTTCTCCTGACATCGGCAATAAGTAGATTTCTGTCATAATCGAGAAAGGCCTTCTCAAGATTTTTATTTTTTGTAAATTCAATAATCGCTCTTGCTAATGAGAGCCTTGAAGCCTCTATTTGACTTTTTATTCCTCCCCCCTTCACATTAATTGAGACATCGAAATTGTTTTTTCCAAGGATATTTTCAGCAATTCTTAAGGGCTCTTCAATTTTTAATCTGTCAAACATATTTAAGAATTCATAAGGTTTTTTGTTTATTGTTATTTTTCCAGAACCCCCAACAATTACAGCTCTTGCAATAGCCCTTTTCCTTTTTCCTGAAGTTATTATTTTATTCATTTTTTATTTGAAATATCAGCAACATAAATAAATTTAGTTTTCTTTTCCCTTCCCCCAACAATCTTTTTGGCATCTTGAAATTCTTTTGGAATTCCTACGTAACACTTTATTTTTCTGTAAGCAATTTTTCCTCTTCCTTTTCTGAAATTTGGAAGCATGCCCCTTATCGCTCTTTTAACTATTCTCTCAGTATTTCTTGAAACTTTTGGACCTTTTTGGCCACTTCCTATTTTGCTTCTTTTTTCTTCAAAGTGTTCCTCGATATTTTTTCTGTTACCTGTAATTATTACTTTATCAGAATTTAAAATAACAATTTCCTCTCCTTTAAGCGCTTCTTTAGCAACATAACTTGCCAGTCTTCCCAAAACAGCATTTTTTCCATCAATTATTTTCATTTTCTTCTTGTTAGAACCCTGCATTTTTCCATGCTGGGATTTTTTTTAATTTCTTCAATAAGACTTAAAACAGGAATTCCTGCCTTTTCAAGTTTTTCCTTGGCTTTTTCTGAAAAACCTTGAGCAGCAATTTTTATTTTCTTAGTAATTTCTCCTTGAGAGAGAACCTTTCCAGGAATGATTATTGTTTCTCCGTCTTTAGAATTTTTATTTATATCTTCGAGATTCAGATTTATTGCTTTTCTCCTTGGTCCTGAAAGAACACATGCCACCTTAATCCATTTTTCTTTTTTCTTTGCAGCAAGAATGGTTTCAACTAATTCCCTATTACCTTTTCTTTCAACTTGTTTTCCTATTTTGGTTTTGGTTTTCATTGTAAATTTAACAGAAGTCTAAGACTCCTGCTCAACGCGATTAACTCGCAGGTATAAAAAATCCAGTTTTAGATGATTTATAAAGTTTATCTTAATGCGGAGACTAGGATTCGAACCCAGGTAGGCACTAAGCCACGAGAGCCTTAGTCTCGCCCGTTTGACCACTCCGGCATCTCCGCAT
>DATKUW010000005.1:0-5589 GCA_035530435.1 Bacillota bacterium | reverse complement strand
GCTAATTTTAAAACATCTTCCACATAATCTGGTTTTTTTTGAAAACTCGTACCTTTGATAAATTCTGCTTTTAATCCAATAGCCTTCATTCCTTTTTCCCATTGCCCGACTTGACTATTTACAAATTTCCAGTCCCCTTTTTTATTAAGCCATGTGTGCCAATCAGCTAACAGAATTTTAACCTTAATTCCTGCTTTTTGAAGATCCAGGAGTTTCAGTATTGTCACGAGGTGCCCAAGATGAATTTCTCCAGAACATTCATAACCGCAATAAACAACACCTTTTTTCCTGAATTTTTCTATCTTATCTTCATTAATTATCTCCACACAGTTCCTCTTAATCAACCCAACCTTATCCATAACCACACAAATAAATATTAATTATTAAATCTTTCTTATATGTGCTCATAGAAATATTTATTTTCATGCTTCTTGGAATAATTTTCGGAACTATTACAGGCCTAATTCCCGGAATTCATATAAATCTAGTAGGGGTTTCTCTTGTCGCTCTTTCTGTTTCTCTCTTAAGTTCTATGAGCCCTATTTATCTCGTCGTATTTATAGTTGCAATGGCTATAACCCACACGTTTGTTGATTTTATTCCTTCTATTTTTCTTGGATGTCCTGATACAGACACAGAACTTTCTATCTTGCCAGGCCACGAACTATTAAAAAAAGGACAGGGATATTCAGCAATTTTTCTTTCAGCTTATGGTGGTCTTGCTGCAATATTTCTTTTGCTTTTAATAACACCTATTTCTTTCCTTATTATTCAAGAAATCTATAGCATACTTCAAGACATCATGCCATATGTCCTCCTTGCTGTTTCTGCTATTTTGATACTTATGGAAAAAAAGAAATCTTCTGCTCTTTTTGTTTTTCTTCTTACAGGTGCTCTAGGGCTAAGTGTCTTAAATCTTGACCTTAAGGAACCTTTACTTCCTCTTCTTACAGGGCTTTTTGGATCTTCAATGCTAATAATGAGCATAAAAAATAAAACAGCTATTCCAAAACAAAAAATTTCAAAACCTAAAATAAAAAGAAAATTTTTATCTCCCTTATTAGGAGCATTAATTGCATCGCCTTTATCAAGCATGCTTCCTGGTTTAGGAAGTGGTCAAGCAGCTATTCTTGGAAACACCATATCCAAAACAGATAGGGAAGGATTCCTTGTTTTATTAGGAGCCACAAATACCTTGGTGATGGGCTTTTCTTTCGTAGCACTTTACCTCATAGCAAGGACAAGAACAGGCGCAGCAGTTGCCATTAATAGCTTAATCGGAAATTTCTCTTGGCAGATTCTTCTTTTGATTCTGTTAGTTGTTTTGGTTACAGGAATAATCTCTTTCTTTCTTACATTAGTTCTTGCGAAATTTTTTGCAAAAAGGATAACAAACATGAATTACACAAAACTTTCTTTCATCACATTAGGATTACTTTTCATAATTGTTTTAATCTTTTCAGGATTTTTAGGATTAATAGTCCTCACCTTTTCCACATTGACAGGGATATACTGTATTTCTTTAGGCATAAGAAGAACTAATATGATGGGATGCCTGTTATTACCAACAATTATTTTTTATCTGTTCTGATTACTCACTTAATCTCTTTTGTTAACCCATATTTTCTCCAGACGTGCATGAATTTTGGATTTTTCTTTATTTCTTCCAAAGTTCCTTCTGCAACTATCCTTCCTTTTTCAAACATATAAATATAATCAAACATCTTCAGAAGATGTAACCTATGTACAGAAGAAATAATCGTCTCATATTTGAATTCCCTAAAGACCTTATTATAAATCTCCATTTCATTTAAATTATCCACACTACTTGTTGGTTCATCTAATAAGATAATTTCGCTTTGCCTTGCAGCAAGCAAACCACGAGCTAATGCCAACCTCTGTTTTTCCCCCCCACTTAAAGAAACACCTTTTTCCAAAACATTTGTTTCTAATCCTTTTTCCAATCTTTCAACAACTTTTCCAAATTGGGCCATTGATATAACCTTATCAACTTCTTCTTTTTTAACCGGAAGATCCATTGTAATATTATATCTTAAAGTGTTATTGAAAATTTCAGGGTCTTGAGGAATCAGAGTTATGTGTGATTTTAATTTTTCAAAACCATCCTTTATTTCTTCACCACCACAATAAACTTTTCCTTTTTCAGGAGTATAAAGACCCCTCATTATTGCAAGAATTGTAGATTTTCCAGAACCACTTTCACCAATCAAAGCTATTTTTTGTCCTTTTTTAAATTTAATCCCTACATTATCTATGTGCTGAATTTCCCCTTCTTTATCATATGTAAAATCAATATTTTTTATCTGAATTTCATTCCAATTAAAAGGAAGTTTCCCTCCTACAGTTGTTTTTATCTCTTCAAATGATTTATCAATTGGATCTACTCCTGAAATTCTTGCATTTTTACGAACCATGCTCCCATACAAATAGGCAAATGTGTAGAAGGTATTTCCAACCTTATTTAAATAACCATAAAGGATGTAAAGGGTTCCTATCATGATTATTCCTGTTGAAGAATAATCTGTATATGCTTTGTAACTTAATGCAAGAACTGTCATTAAACTTATAGCAATACTTGCAAATCCCCATTTAAATTCATTTAACGCAGTTGTTTTTTTATGTGTTTCAGAACTAGCCATTAACCTACGATCAACCTCTGTAGTAACAGTTTTTTTCAGCCTAAGAGTTTTAACAGTTATGATATTACTCAAATAATCATAAACTGCTGAAGATAACTTATTGCTAAATTTATTCATTTCTTGATAATATTTATTCAATTTTTTGTCAACCCTCATGATTATAAGGAGGGTTATTATCGAAAACCCAAATGTAAAAGCAGCTATTTTCGCATCTACAAAAAAGAGAATAATCAAAGACCCAAAAATATTCAAAATAGCATAAACAACATCATAAGTCATGCTTTCGGAAAAACTAGAAAGAGCATTTCTTCCCCTGTTCACCTTATCAATTGTGTCACCTGAATGATGGTCTTTGTGCCATTTAACAGGAAGCCCTAATATTTTTTTTATCTTAGAATTGGTGTAATTTCTATGAACAAAAAATCCTGTTCGTTGTTCTAAAAATCTGCCTGTACCGTGAAAAATCCAAAATCCAATAGTAATTGCTAAGAGTAAAAAAATCATAAAAATTAATTTATTCAACTCTGCTGTTGAATTAATTGTTTGCTGGATAGAGTTAAAGATAAGTCCAATCACAAGAGGAGTTAACAAAGAAATAAAACCTGCTATTATAAACAACACTAATTGGGCAAAAAAGACTTTTTTACGTCTACCTAAATGAGACCATTCTATTCTAAAAAGATTCACCAAAGGATTTCTAGTTTTCCCCTCTTCTTTTTCTTCTTCCATTTCTCCCTCTTTAAAAAAATAAAATCAAATAAACTTATAAAGTTTAGTAAAAGAAAAAATTCTTAAAACCACTTTTCATCAACAGGGAATACCCCATCAATACAGGCTTTACATAAATCAGTAAAACCGATAGACTCTATCAGGTCTTCTGTACTAGGATAACAAACAAAATCTGCATGAAGTTTTTTTGCTACTTGCTCTCCAATTTCTTCCAAAGTTCCTTCTAAACCATATGCTATAAAATTCTTGCCTTTTGGATCTTTTATACAAGCATGAAGTAAGGCTGGACAAGAAATAATAGGATATATTTTTTCAGCTTCGGCTCTTCTTAATTTATATATAATACCATTTCTAAAAACAGTTCCCCTTACAATACTATCATCCCCCACTACAACATTCTTTCCTTCAACAAGACCTTTATTCACAAAAAACTTGGTCCTCGCGATTAGCCTTCTTTCTTCTTCATCTTCCACCTGGAATGTCCTTCTTGCTCCAGGATTTTTTACAGAAACCTCTTCATAAGGTATTTGTTTATTTTTTATTCTGCTTAATTCCTGCTGAAAACCAATAGATACTGCCCTACCAGAATCTGGCGAGGCCATTATAAGGTCTGCATCACTAACCCTATCAACATATCTACGGGCTAATTTCCTCCCTAATTCTTTCCTAACTTCATAAACATTTTTTCCTTCAATTGTTGATGTGGGATCTGCAAAATAAATCCACTCAAAAAAACAATGGGCATGCTCTTCTTCAACTAATAATCTAGACTCTAATCCTTTTTTGTTTACAACAATCATTTCTCCAGGTTTAATATCCCTTATAAAATCTGCTTCAATTCCATCTAAAGCCTTACTTTCAGAAGCAACAATATATTTCTCCTCTTTTCTACCTAAACAATATGGTTTTATTCCTTTAGGGTCTCTAAAAGATACTAAACTTGTTCCATCTTTATTCTTAACAAGAGAAGCAACACAATAAGAACCCCTACCCTTAAGTTTTTTCATCAATTTCTCTCCTGCTGAATAAAAATCACCGGTCTCATCTAAGTACCTTGAGAATAATACCCTCATAACAGAATCATTTTTTCCTCCAAAACCCAGCATTACTCCATCCATTGCCAAGGAAATCATGTGGTTTTCTCCCCATTCCTCAACTGGCTGTGGTCCTCCAGAACTCTCATAAAGGGTATGCCCTATAGCAGAGGTTGGATTCTTTTCTCTTAAACCATTCAATCCATTAGTAACATCTCTAAAAAAATAATATGCTAATTGCTTTCCTTTAGGGGTGTAAAAGTCATCTTTTCTTTCAATACTTATCCCACATCCTTCTTCCCCCCTGTGTTGTAAAGCAATAGTTCCTAAATAAAGCTCATCCGCAACAGTTTTTCCCTTAACAGAATAAACTCCTATAATTCCTGACATTTTCATCCCTCCATTTTTCAATAAAAAACTAACTTTTTAAACTAAATTGTGATAAGAAATGATATTAAAACCACTTTTCAATTGTTTCCTGTTCTTCAGGCTCTTTTCCGAAAACAGAATCAATATATCTTTTGGTGAGTTCAAGGTTCTGCCTTATGTAAGAAGAAAGCTTATATTTTTTTGCAAGTTCTAATGCAGGCTCGAGGTATTTCTTTATCCCTCCTTCGTGCGTTGTAAAAATTATCTTTCCCTTGCACCTTGAACAAACCCCTGACAACGGAGGCCTTCTCATTATTTCATTACATGCTACACAACGGAATTCTTGCATTGAGAATCTTCTGAGATTTCCCCTCATATCTTTTATAAAATGCCTTTCAATTATGAGTCTTGCTGTTTCAGATGTATTTGCAGCACGGATTTTTTCTACAAGTTCCATCTGATGTCGAACTTTTTCTTGCATTGTAGCAAGAAGTTTGTAATTTGAGCAAGCGACTCCTGCATTTATGTTTGAGGTATCATGGGTAAAACCAATATTTACAAAAGGGTCTCTTCCTTCTTTCAAAGCAGCCCTTACATCATAGACCTTTACCTCTGATGAATGTTTTCTCTGCTCTGCTTTCCTATATAGCTCAAGAGGGTACTCGTTTACGAGCTCAAAATCAAGAATCTGATCATCAACTTCTCCTGCACTGATTTTTGCATTTAAAACCAAAGGAGCGTCTTGAGTTCCCCCCCTATGACTTGGCAAAAATTCTCTTGAAAAATTTAAAAGGACA
>DATKUW010000004.1:0-6769 GCA_035530435.1 Bacillota bacterium | reverse complement strand
TACTTTTTTTCATAGAAACCATAAATGTTCCAGAGATTATTGCTAACAAGCCAATAATAGCTATTATATGAAAAGTATTTATCACCATATTTTTTCTAAGAAAGAGATATTTTTAAGGTTGTTTATTTTCCCAGAATTTCTCTGCTTCCTTTTCCATCTCATCTAGTCTGTCATAATAATCAGAGAATTCGTTTAGATGGGCTAAGGTTATTTTTCCTGTTATTATTGGATCATCATTTGAAACATTTGTATTTGAATCTATGGTTCCGTGCTCAAGTTCTACATCCATGCCATGCCTGAATTGATCAATGTCAAATTTATCCCATTTAATTCCAAGTTTTTCTCCGACCTCTTTCGCTTCTTGTTCTGTAAAACTCTTTTTCATTGTCGTATCTTTTCTAAGAAAGAGATATTTTTAAGGTTGTTTATTTTCCTAGTCTTTTTCTTGCTCTCAAGCTTGGTCTTGTTTTCATTTCTCTAGATTTTTTTCTTAAGCCTCGGGCTTTTTTTCCTGCACTAGTGAGTCCTCTGAAAGGTCTTTTCCGATTTTCTGGTTTTGTTATCCAATTTATTGTTTTGTCGTTTTTTATTTCAGGTCTTTCAGGATCTACCATGATAATTTCATAAAAATAATGAATTCCGTCTTTTCCAATCAAGTAAGAATTAAGCACTTCTAAGTTTGTATATTTTCTTGCAGCTCTTTGTTCTGCAATCCATTGATAGTTCATTCTCAAGTTTTTTCGTGTATGTAATCTTTTGCTTCTTCGGCCTTTATTTGGTCTTGGTCTTTTATGTCCTCCTCTTTTAAGTCTTACACGGGCAATTACAAAGCCTTTTTTATTTTTGTAGCCTAAAACTCGTGCTCGGTCAAGCCTCAATGGTTTATCAACTGTTGTGATTGCTTGACTTTTTCGCCATTCAATCATTCTCTCTCTCAGAGTTTTCTTATCTGGTTTTTTCCAGGTTTCTTTCAAAAAATGATACAGTCCTTTTGCCATCTTTAATATGAGCCTGCTCGGATTTGAACCGAGGACCCCTACCTTATCAGAGTAGTGCTCTAACCAGGCTGAGCTACAGGCTCAAGATAGGAAAAACAGATTTAGAAGATTTATAAGTATTACTCTTTTGCTTCAAGTTCAAGAGTAAGTTTTTCTTTTGATAAATTATAATTTCTTACTGGAAGATTTATTGGAATTATTTTATAATAAACTCCCTTTTTTGCTAGGGCTTTTATTTCGATACTGCTTTCGAGCTGGATTATAGAGACGTCTTTTATTGATTTGACACCAGGCATATTTATTTCATAGACTATTTTATCTGAAAATCTTCTTACATTTGTTTCAGGCTCTTTTTTTGGAAGTCCGGCAAACTTCTTTGAATCTGATGCAGGAAGCTTGAGCTCCCTTACATTTTTCTTTACCTGTTTTTCCTTCTCTTTTAATTCAGAAAGATTTCCAAAAGACTTGACTTTTATTCTAGGGGGCTGGTTTCCAGAAGTATAGATACTGATACCTATCCCTCCTTTTTTTGTTTTTGATTTTTTAGATTTATTTCCCGCATTTTCAAGATCATTAAAGTTTTTATTGAGATTTTTAAGAACTGTATTGAACAGAGCATTGAATCCCATTGGAAGTTTTACCCCTTCATATTGGACATCATTTCTTCCAAGAATTCCCCAGTCTTTATCATCTTCGAGAGAATCTCTTATTTGGGTTCTACAATAAGGACAGAAATTATAGCTCTCATTTATCTTTTCTCTACAATTTTTACATTTCTTCTTTTTAAACATGGTAAATCAATACGACTTTTCTTTAAATAATTATCTGAGGTTTCTTATACTGAATAGCAACAATTATTATATACGGCTTATTTGTGGAGGTTTTATGGTTGAAAGAACTGAATTAGAAAGAAGAGTAAGGAGATTAATAGCAGGAGATATTACTTATAGGGTTTTGAAAAGTCTTGGAGATAGGGGTGATAGAAGACTCAAAAAAAGAGCTGCAGAAATAGTTGATATTTTAGACCAAAAAGAATTAAACAATAGGTTTTTTGTAGGAATTGAGAAAACCGAAGAAGAGAAAGCTAAGACCTTGAGACAAGGCATTAATGCGTTTAAGAAAAAATATAAGCGCGAGGGCGAGGTTCTTGAAGGGTTAATTGCTGAGAAAAGAATAGAAAAAAATAAAAATTTGGTTTATGGATTAAACAACGGATATCATCTTTCAGAAGAGGATTATGTCCAGATTATGATGGACCTTGGTTTTGAAAAAAGAGAAGCAGCTTCAATATACCCTCATATTTTAGCTATTTCTGAAAGATTGGGAAAAGCAGATGAGTATAGAAAAAGAACCATTTTAATTGCTAAAAGTTAACTTTTTATACTTCTCTCTTTTTTCTTTTTCATGGCAAAGAAATTTTATGTTACAACTGCAATTGATTATGTTAATGCAGAGCCCCATATTGGGCATGCCTACCAAAAAATCATAGCTGATGTTTTGGCTAGATGGAACAAGATTCAAGGAAAAAGAGTTTTTTTCTTAACTGGAACAGATGAGCATGGGCAGAAAATAGCTAGAAATGCAAAAAAGAATAAAAAAACCCCAAAAGAATTTGTCGATTTTTTAACACCTAAATTTGAACAATCATGGAAATTACTCAATATAGGTTTTGATAAATTTATCAGGACTACTGATAAAGAGCATGAAAAAAAAGTTCAGGAATTTATAAAATTAATGAATAAAAAAGGAGATATCTACAAAGGAGAATATTCTGGTTTATATTGTGAGGGTTGCGAAGCATATATTACGGAGAAAGAATTGATTGAGGGGAGATGTGTATTTCATCCTAACAGAGAAATTAAAGAATTTAAGGAGCAGACATATTTTTTTAGATTATCAAAATATGAGAAAAAAATTCTTGAATTATATGAGAAAAATAAAAAATATATCCTGCCGGTTTTTAGAAGACAAGAAATCATTAATAGAGTTAAACAGGGTTTGAAAGATTTAAATATAGCTCGTTTAAAAGAAAATATGCCTTGGGGGATTTCATTTCCTTTAGACAAAAAATATGTTGTTTATGTATGGTATGAGGCTCTTTTAAATTATATAACAGGAATTGGTTGGCCTAATGGTAAAAAGTTTAAAGAGTTCTGGCCAGCAGATGTGGAGATTCTTGGAATAGACAATGGTTGGTTTCATTGTGTTATCTGGCCAGCAATGTTATTTTCTGTAGGGATAAAACCCCCAGAAACAATATTGATTAATGGTTTTCTTACTTTTAATAAACAGAAAATAAGTAAGAGCCTTGGGAATGTAATTTCTCCAAAGTATCTCGTTGATAAATATGGTGCAGATTCAATAAGATACTATGTCTGCAGAAACTTTGTTTTTGGAGAAGATGGAGATTTTTCTGAAAAAGTTTTGGTTGAAAGACACAATGGCGAACTAGCAAACAAACTTGGTAATTTAGTTTCAAGAGTTTCTGGATTGATTGAAAAATATGGGGTTGAAAAAACAGAAAATAAATTGGTAAAAAAATTAAATATCAAATTGATTGATAAAAAAATGGAAAATTATGAATTTGATAAAGCTCTTAATGAAATTTTTGCATTTATTGATGTTTGTAACGAATATGTTCAAGATAAAAAACCTTGGGAGACAGGAGACAAGAAGATTCTTTATGAACTTAAAGAATCTATTTTAAAAATCGCAGAATTACTTTGGCCTTTTATTCCAGAATCAAGTGAGAAGATTACAAAACAATTTAGTGCAAAGAAAATCAAGAAAGCTGAAGTTTTGTTTAAGAAAATTAACTAATCCTTAAACCTGGTTCTGCATCTGCATCAGGTTGAAGAAGCAAAACTTCTTTTTCACCCTCGCTGACTGCTGCTAAAACCATTCCTTGGCTTTCAACACCACGAATTGTTCGTGGTTCAAGATTTGTAAAGACTATTACTTTTTTCCCTAAAAGATCATCTTCTTTGTAATATTTTTTTAACCCAGAGACAATTGTTCTTTTTTCTGTTCCAAGATCTATAAGAATTTTATAAAGCTGATCAGTCCCTTTAATATCCTCTACTTTGAGAATTTTAGCCACCCTTAAATCAAGCTTTTGCCAATCAGAGAATTTTATGTTTTCTGGGGTTTTTTCCATTTTTTTAATTAAGGTCTTAATCCCAATTTTTTTAGAAGAATTTGAACAACCTTTTCTCTATCTTTTTTAGAATCATATTCAACATCAAGAATTTTAGCAGCAACTTCTTTATATGCACGAGCAGCCTTGCTTTTTGGATATATGTGCACTAGGGCATTTTTCACACTTATTGATTTTTTGACGTGATCATCTTCAGGAATCATTCCAATAATAGGAATTTCAAGCATTTCCTTAACCACTTCTGGTGACAATTCTATTTTATCTTTTCTAACTCTCGTTACAATAACTCCTCTTATCGGTTTTTTCATCTGTTCTGCCATTTTTACTGCTTTTAAGGCATCTGTTATTGCAGGTATTTCTGGATTTGTAACTATAATTAATTCATCTGCCAAATCTATCGCACAGAGAGTTTCATTTCCAAGACCTGCAGCACAATCAACTATTATGTGCTCTGAAATTTTTTTAAACTCTCTTTTAAAATCCTTCATTTTTTCTGGTTTTGTTCTTTGAGATTCCTTTATTGATAGAGAAGCGGGTATTATCTTTATCCCTGATTCGTGTTCATAAACAGCTTCAAAAGGTTCAGCTTTTCCAAGTAAAATATGGTTTAGGTTTATAGGAACTTCTGGAGCATTTAAATGAATTCCAATATTAGGGGTAGAAAGATTTCCATCTATAACTAAAACATCCTTTCCAAAATAATTCATAGCAATAGCTAAATTTATTGCTGTTGTTGTTTTTCCTACACCACCTTTTCCTGAAGTAATAACCATTATTTTTCCCATTTTAAACTAAAATTAAATTTTTTAATTATGATAAAAGAAATTGCTTTGTAGTGCTTATAAATTTTTCTAACATCTCTGCATAAATTTTCAACTGTTCAAGATTTATAGTTATCTCTTCCCCCCTATAGAGAACCTTGAGAGCAACATTTTTTCTGAATTCACCTATCCTTTCCTTTTTTAATTCTTCTACCTTTCTGAACATTTCATACATCTTTATGACTTCTAAAAATTCCTTATCCTTTTTGAAGAGTATTTTTATAGCTTCTATTTTACCGATTGGATTCAATGGAACAGAAGAAATCTTTTTTTTCTTTTTTGCGCGTTCTAAAAGTCCATCAATACCTGTTTCTATCATTTTTCTCCATCTCAAAAGAAGATTCATTATCACATCACAGGTTTTTGTATATTTTAGACTGACATAAAGAAGGTGGTCTGCACTTATTTTTTCTTGTATTAGTTCTTCCACAAAATTTTTTCCCATTTCTAACCTATTAGAATTATAAACCCTAAAGATTATCAGCTTTTTATACTTTACTCAGAAATTTTCTTAAAAGTTTCACGTGTTTTTCTTAGGATATTTTTCACACTAATTAGAAATTCTTTTGTTTTTTCAAGTGTCAATGTTGTTGGTTTTAGTCCGTTTGACAAAATAACGACCTTATCATCTTTTATAAATTCAAAAGGACTATCCTTGTGTTTTTCCATAAAGTCAAAAAGTTCCAGAACTAAATTTATTTCCTCTTTTGTTATATGGTATCTGGGGGCACATTTTTCAATAAATGTTTTGAAATTTGACTTAGGGTCTTTGTAGAGGGTGATCCTTTTGTAAAGATATTCGTATTGAAGAATCGAACTTATACAGTTAGTAGCTGCATTTTTTATTTCTTGAGTGATTTTTAAGAGAAGCCTTTTATCTTTGATTAAGGGAAAAGTAACATAGGCCATGTGGTCTGCTGTCTGAATCTTCTTTTCAGCTATAATGATGTTTTCTAGAAATTTTTCCATTTTGGTTCTTATTTTTTAGGAGTTTAGAATTAAAATAATTGTTGGTGTTAGAAGATACTTATTTATTAAGATAGGAATGTTATTTTATTGTATTATTCATCAATTCTCTTAATTGTTATTTTATATTTAACTTTTTCGCCTGGCTTATATCCCAATTCAATTGCTTCTTCTCCAAGCCTTTTGATAATACTAGTTGGAAAGAAAGGTAAGACATAAAATTTAGGTTCAATGATTGAACCCTGACGGTCCTTCACACCAGTTTTCTGTAAGGTTGCTTCTAAATCAAATTCTAACTTTTGTGTTAGTTTTCTTCCCATTAATCCACAAAATTATTTTTCTATTTAAAGATTTATTTAATATAATATCTACTTCCCTAGCTTCAAAATAGCTTCTGCCAGGTCTCCCTCAGTGCTTTCAAGGGCTTTTTTGGCTTCTTCTTCTGTTGAACCTGTTTTTTCTACCACGGTTTTTATATCTTCTTCAGAAATTCCAGGTTTTTCACTCTCTTCTTTTATGTCTCCTGAAACCTGAAAACTTTCCTGTCCCTGAACACTTATTTTTGTTATAGAAGGATTTTCTATGATAATCTTCGTATTATCTGATTTTTCAATTACAACACTTAAAGCATCAATCTCTTCCTGATCCATGCCAAGCTGTTTCATCATTGCTTGCATTTTTTTTGGGCTTAAGCCACCTAAACCGCCTATCATTTTAGTATATAAAGGTCAGAATTATTCTAAAGACCATTATTAAAATTACAAGTCCGATTACATGAATCGGTTTTATCATGATTTTGCTTTTAAATTCTTCATCAAATCTCATCA
>DATKUW010000003.1:0-11488 GCA_035530435.1 Bacillota bacterium | reverse complement strand
AATATTCCAAGACATAAGAGTAAGATTAGTTTTTGAGGTTTCATAGTTTTTTAAAGAATTTATTTCCTATGGGTTTTTCTATTATGCTTTTCCAAGAAAATAAAAGACAATCACACCAGTAACTATTATTAGTCCCATAATAATCATTCCAACCACAACAGGCTTTATTTTAGAACTATCAAGAACTCTTAATTTTTCATTAATGTCCATTTCAGCAGAAAATTTTAAATCATCTTCAACAGGTTCTAATTTTAAATCTCCTGTCCAATCAACATCAACTTTAGCCTGAACAAAATTATCTTTATTTAACTGCATATAAACAACTTTGTTTCCTATCATATAATTTGGGTCTGGAATTTTAGAAAGTTCAATAACTTGTGTTGGTCTTATTCCATACCTGATTCTAAATACAGTTTTTCCTGAACGCTTTTTAAAATAACCTGCTATTCCATATATCACAGAAGAAGTAGGGAGATTATCATAATCCTGCCTTCTTTTAAAAACTTCTGCTCTGTAAATATACTTAAATTTTAACCTTACTGCAAATGCAATAATCCCAATCAATATTGCTAAACCGCCACCCCATAAAAAAACTTTTACAAATGAACCAATTAAATTACCTGATGGAATAAAACTTTGAAGGTTTACCATTTAGATTAATTTAAACCTCTTGTTAAGTTCTTTAATATTGTTTTCCTGCACTACAATTGACACATTAAAAATAATAAAATCTATACCGATGCTTATTAAAAAAAGAGGTAAAAAGAGAATAAGAACTTTAAAACCAGCAGAAAGTATTAGTTGTTCTAATGAAAAAAGATATAAAACAAAAAAGAAACCAGCAAGATAAAAAAAACCTTTAATAAGTTTTTTAGTTAGATAACCAAAAAAGTATCTACTACTACTTATTATCTCTCTTTGAATATTATAATCCAACCTTTTCTTTTCAGACAATTCCCAATATTTCTCTTTAAACATTTCCTGTTGTTTTTTTCTTTCTTCTATTCTATTTCCTATTTTTTGAAATATATTTAAGTTTGAATTAGTTTGGGGTAATTGTTTTTTTATCATCTTCTCCAAAGTCCTCCAAACATTCCAGGCTTTCTTAATGGGGTTTGTTCTGGTGTGCTGCTTTTTGTGATATTACTTATTGATTCAGAAATGTTGCTTGTTGCTGCTTTTCTGTCTCCTGCACCAAGAGCCTTATACATAGCAGACAATCCTAAAATTAATAGTTTGTCAATCAAAACTTTTATTTTTGTTTTTCTTGTTATTCCATAATCTTTATAATGAAGATGAAAATGTATTGAGGCATCTTTAATAACCATCCCAATCAAAGCATGAATTATTTTATCATCTGCCCTGTAATTGCTCATTGTAACAATTGGGGATAAAACAGAAGTCGCAAACTGAAAATACATATCCCTTCCTTCTTGGTTCATAAAAGGAGTCATTCCCTCAACCCTAACAAATGCTTTTTCTTTGTCATCCCAGAGTTTTCCTTCCAGCCACGCAATTTGTTCTCTCAAATGTTCCTGTGGTGAAAGTTCTTTAACTAAACTAATTCTGTATTCCTGTGTTTGATAATTTTCCTTTGGGGGAGTAGCATACTCCTCTGGAATATTTTCATAAGAAGGTTCATAATATGCCATTCTTTTTTTACCTCGTATTAATCAGGAGAAATAGCCCTATAGGGATTTCGGTTTCCATTCCCTATATTTTCCCCATGAATATTACACCAACTTTTTAAAAAAAATTGATTGTCGTCGCTCTTATAAGAAATTTTTAAACCTAAAAACCTAAGATTTTATTCCAGTTTATTTCTTGCTTCTTCTTTCTTTGAATTTTCTTTTTAGTTTTTTGTTGTGGAAGAGGCATCAAAACATCTATTGGGTTTATTCTTCTTCTTTGTGCAATTAATCTTTCAGCCTGAATTTTTTGAACTTCTCCCTGTGTATCAAGTCGTTTAGAACGCTTTTCAATAAAAGTATTTTTCATTGGAGAACGCTTTCCTTTTATAATTCTATAATCCCTGAATTTATATTCTGTCTGTTTTGCATATCCTATGGGGATATTAAACTGCTCTTGTAATTTTTTTGGTTTCCCTCTCGCTTTTTTTAATCTCACTCTCGCACTAATTGAATGGTCAGCAGTATAAAAAGCCAAATCCTTTGCTTCTTCTTTTACCAAAGGCTGTTTATTTATTGGAATCCATTTTGCCTTTGCTTTTTTAGTTGCGTCTTTATAAACCTCTGCACGATAACCTTCTTCTGTTGATGGGTGTTTTTTTGTTTCTGGAATTTCTTTTCTTCCAAAGAAAAACAAAAAAGGAGGAAGAGTAACTGGTTTTACTGGTGGAATTGGAGGTTGGATTTGAGTGCTTATTTGTGTTGGCGAAAAAGTAAATTCTTCAACAACATCATTAATTTGTTTTGTCATTTGTGGTTGTGTTAAAGCCGGTGGTGATTTTAGGATTTGGGATTCTTTGGAAACCAAAGTTTCATCTGAAACTTGGGAAATAGCAAGAGCCCCACTAATTGCCTCATTAATTTCCTGAACTTGTTTTGAGGTAAATTTTTGGGTAAGTTTTTGAGATTCTTTTTGGGAAAATCTGGATTTAGACAAATCAAAAACTTCTTTGGAAACAGGAGCAATAATCTTTGATAAATCAGATGACTTTTTTAGAAGAGGTAAAAATACTTCTGATTGTTTTTTTGAAATTTCCTTTAATATATTCTCAGAAACAGAAGGAGGAACAATTTGCTTTTCTACTTCTTTTTGGATTGCCCTTTTCTGAATATCAAGAGCATTTAAACTTGGCTTTTCTTCTGTAAAAGTTTTAGCAAAAGAAGTTTTTCTTGCTGATTTTATTTTTGATATATCAAGAGGTTCTAAAGGTTTTTCAATTATTCTTCCTGTTGGAAACTCCACACCTCTTCTAACTCCTCCAGTATAAAATTTTCCCTCTACAACTCTTGAAACCTCATCAGATTCTTTTATAATTCTTAAAACCCCTTCATCTCCTTTGACTATTTTTGTAAATCCTTTGTCTCCTTTTGGGGTAAATCCAAAATATAAATCATCTGTTAGTTTTACTGAGGTTGATGGTTGAATATTTATTGTGGTTGTTCCTCCTGTCTTAAGGGTTTTCCTAAATTGCTTAAGAATTAAATTGACATCTTCTTCTGTTGCTTTTGTTCCGTATCTTATTCTTGGGGAAGGAAATCTCACATAGGGCGAAGGTTTTCCGATTCCTTGTGTAAATGCCCCCATTTGCATTTGGGGTTGTAAAACTTCACGAGAAAGAAATTTAGATATTTTATTACTATGACTTAACATAACACTTCTTCCGCCAATAAGGGATTCAGAAATTCCTAAAACTTTTGTTGGTTCTTTTCCTCCCATAATATTCCAACTTAATTCTCCTGTTGTTCTTGCTTCTGCAGTTCCCAAAGGCATTATAAATTTTTTGTCTCCTTCTTTCATAACTTTTCCAATAATATCAATTTCTGTTTGGAGTTTTCCAGAACGCTGTATTGCTTTTGTAACAATAATATCCCCTTCTTTTCCAGTTCCTTTATAAAGTAAAGACTCATAATTTATTGGCTGTTTTGAAAGTGTCAATAACTCGTCTGCAACAATTGATTTTTCAATTCTTTTTATTTTCCCTAATGGATGTAAAGCAAGTGTAGAAATTATAAATTGTCCTTCTCTTGTTTTTTCTGATGCTTGAAAAGAAGGATAAAGAGGCATTCCTGATTCCATTTCCAAAATATCTTTTTTTTCTCCTGCTTTAATCTTCCCTGCTCCTAAAATTGAAGCAGTTAAGGGATTACTCATTAATGCCAATTCTGTTCCAAATCTTGAAACTTTTCCAACATCACCTCTCCTTTCATAGAGACCCCCATATTTTCCGTATGCTTTTTCTAATTTCTTTGCTTGTTCTTTATATTCTTCTTTAAATTCTGTCTGATATTGTTCAACAGCGACATCATAACTTAATTTTCCTGTGTCTATTTTTTCCTGATATTTTTTAGCAAGTTTATTTGAGATTTTTTCAGAAAGAGCATCATACCCTGCTCTTTCATTTTGATAATCTAAAACAATATCTTTCACCTCAGATATTTCTTTGTCTTTTTTTATAATCCTTTCAGTTGCTTGTTCTCTTGTGATAATTTTGTGTCCTAATTTTTCTAATTGTTTTTTCTGTAATTTTGATAAATGTTCTGCATCAATAATTTTTCCATTTTGAATATAAACTTCTTCATCTGCTTTTAATTTTCCAGTCTGATAAATTAAGGGGTCAAATTCCCCTCCCCATTCTCTGCTTCCAAAAGCACTTTGAAAAATATTTCTTCCTGTTAGTTTAAACCCCTGCCAAGAAGACATTTTCATTGATTCTGAGAATTCTCTTTGGTCAAATGCTGAGATAAATGGTTGTTCATAGAATTCTTTTCTTTGTTCTTTACCCTTCTCCTTACCAACAAGATAATCGCTACGAGCACGAGTAAAAATATTATCTCTCTCCACCACGCCGAGAGATACCCCAGATAATACATCAGACTTTCCATACCCCTCAAAAGTAACATCATCTTTTAAACCTTGCGATTCTGTTGTTGCACCTGTTATAAATGAAAAAGCACTTCCCCTTCCTCCAATATCAGAAGCACCCCCTGTAATATCCCCCATATCAAAACCTTTTGAAACCTCTTTGCTTTTTTCAATTTGAGAATAAGTTTCTCCTTTAATAATCCTCTCACTTGTTTCAGGAGCAAAAGACATCCCTCCTTGTTTAATTGATTCCTTTGCAATTGCTTTTGCTTCTGATTTTGAGTAACCCAAATCCTGATAACGTTGTGTTTCTTGATTTACTGTGGAAACAGATAGTTGTGTTGTCTTTGGTGTGAAAATATCTTTAGTTGTTTGTGGTTGAAATACAGAGGGAATAGGACTTGCAGAAGAAACACCTTGTCCTAATTTATCAAAAGAAATTGTTGAAATACTTGGAGTTGAAGAAGAAACATATTGCTCTGGAAAAGCAGTTGAGACTCCTCCCTGTTCTGTCATTACAACACCTATAGGAGCACTTACACTGGAATAGTGTAATAAATCTTCTGCTGCTGCTGTTTTGTATGCATAAATTTTATTAATGACACTCATTAATTCCTTATCCCCACTTGCAGCAAAAACCTTACCTCTGGCTATTAACTCATAAGCCTTTCTATATAATGCCGCCTGATGTTGTGCACTCTGATATGTTGCTAATTGTGATTCGTATTGTGTTTTTTGTTGCTGATAACTTTTATATTCAGAACTCTGTTTTATTTCCGACGGAGAAGTGAAGTATTGCTTAACATCAGAGGGAAGTTTTTCATATTCTTTAAAATAATCCTCATAACTTAATCCTGAAAGTTTTCCCTGTGTTGTCTCAACTTTCTTTTTCAGTTCCTCCTGCTTTCTTATCTCTGTTTCATTTGAAGAAATAATCTGTTGTGTTGATGTTTTTTCCCCCCTTAAAAAAGACTGTTGCTGACTTATGGGTGCAACTATTCTTTTAGAAGTTCTTGCTCTTCTTTGCTGTGCTTTTAAAAGGGAGAGTTGCGAAGCCATTTACCAAAATAAATCTTTTTTATTTGTTTTTTTCTGTAAAGGAACTTTAAGTTTTTTCCCTCTTGTTCTCAACAATAAATTTTTGTCTTTTTGTTGGAGTTGAAAAACTTTTGTCTCAATTACAGATTTAGAAGGGACTTGTGTTATTCCTAAAAACCCCTCACTAACCTGTATAATTCTTCTCTCTTGTGGCTGAAGCCCTTTCAAATTCCTCTGTTGTTTTTGCAAAGAAATTATCTTTTTTTGTTTTAATGATTCCATAAAAAAGATAAGATACTGATTCCTATGGGGTTTTTGGTTTTTTAGATTATTCAAAAATTCTTTCTTTGAAAATCCTTTTCACTTTAGGAGAAGATAAAAGATAAATTGTCCAAGCAAGAGAGAAAATTATTTTTCCAACTAACAATCCACCAACCATTCCATTTGTCAATTCCTCAAATAACAAAGGAAGATAAAAAAAATCAATGATAAAAGGATACCAAATAGCCACAATTGCAAAAGGGATAAATGCTTTTTGTCTATGTATCATTAAAAGAAGAACGACAATAGAAAACCCAAAAGAAATTCCAATTAAAAGACTTCCTGTATCAACCAAATCCATAAAATTTCTTATAATAGAAATAATCACCAACACTTTAAATAAAATAAGCCAGAATCCAAGTTTTTCTTTCTGTTCTTTTTTAGTTTCATTCTTTTTTTTATCCATAACCCCCTAACAATTTTCCCATTTATAAACCTACCGAAACCCCTATAGGAAAATTTTACTTCATATTGGTGGAGAAAAAAGAATGACTAATAGCGATTTTTCACCACAATCTATATGGAACTTTGATGATGCTGCAATGCAGACATTAAGTTATTATGTTAGTTTGTGTCTTGATGCTTTTTTGAGATGGGATTTGAATTCAATTAATATTTATTTAAGAACCATAAGAAGAATTGCCTCTTGGGGAATTAAAGATAAAGATTGGAACACAATGGAAAAGAAATTTGAAGAACTGGAAAAATTAAAAAGAGAAATTGAAAAACCAAAACAGGAAAATAACAAAAACAAAATAGAATTCTATAATAAAGCAGATGAAATTTTTGTTGAAATAGGGAGGTGTATGCAAAAAGAAGGATGGGTTTTCAGAAAAGGAAATGACCCAAGATTTGCTGCATTAAGAAGATAAATGGTTAGAGTTTGTGAAGATACTATCCCCTTGGAATTTGTGAGAAAACAAAAACCAAAGGCAAAATATCCTGGGTTTGACTTACATCCGGTTTTAAAAGAACAAATAGATATTTATTTAAAAAATGTTAATAAAGACTGGGATTTTGTTATTATAATTTGTGGAGAGGGGGAGACGAGAGTGGGTAAAAGTTTTTTTGCTTCACAAATAGGAAAATACTGGACAGACCAGATAAAAAAATTATATGGAAAAGAAGTTCCTTTTGATTTAAAAACTAATTTTGTTTTTAAGGGTGAAGAATTAATTAAAAGAGGGAATTTTCTTGGAGTAACCTATCCTTTTTCTTGTCTGATATTTGATGAAGCAGGTGCAGATTTAGAAGGAATAAAAGCAATGAGAAGAACAACCCAAAATGCTAAGGATTATTTGAGAGAGTGTGGACAATACAATATGCTTACAGTCCTTGTTCTCCCAGAGTTTTTTGATTTGCCCAAAGGAATTGCACTAAACAGAAGCCATTGTATGATTAATGTTTATTGGATGGGGGATGAAGAAGGATATATGAATCGTGGTTATTTTAAATATTACTCCAGACCAAATAAAAAACAAGTTTATATTCGTGGAAAAAAGAATCTTGATTACAATGTGTGGGGATATGATTTTTACGGAAGTTTTGATAATCTTTTTACTATGGATTTAGAGGAGTATAAACAACTAAAAAAGAAAGCATTAAAAAAAAGAGAAGTAGAAAGTGCTAAAGTAATAAGATGGAAAGAATGGTTAAGGGCTTGTTTAGTTCTTCTAACCAAAACTTATGGAAATAGTCATAGAGAACTTGCAGATAAAATAAAAGATGTTGGTAAAATTTCAATAAACTATACTTGGATTGGAAAGTTAATAGGTAGAGAAGAGGTAGAAGATGATAATTAATAAATTTGGTGTTGGTGACTGATGTTACTAATAATTAATTAAGAGGTAAAAGAACAAAATAAATTGGCGACTCGTCAAAAAAAAGAAAGAAAAATGAATATACCATTAATAATAACCCTTGCTGTTTCGTTTATATTTGTAATTTGGATAATTCTTTCAGCACAAAAGCAATTAAAAAAAGAAGGATTGGGAAAAAGAAGATGACAAAAAACTTTGTAAGTAAAATAAGGGAAAACCCCTACATCATTACCACTTTTATTTTAGGTTTATTTATCTTATTAATGCTTATCGGAAATATAACAGAAACAAAAACAACAGAAAAAAATGAAGATGAAATTTTATGCTCTGTAATTTCTGGAACTCCTGCTTGGGTTATGGACGGGAAGATATTAAAATATGGAGTTGTCATCCCAGAAAACAAATCAATAGATTTGGTTGGAGCAGGATTAATTCCAGACAAAATTAAATTTTTGTATAATCCAGAATGCTCTGCCTGTGAAATGCAGATAAATTATTTCAAGGAACAGGGAACTTGGGATGCTTATGTAAAAGAGGGGCTAACTATTGATTGTAGCAAATATTAAAGATGATTGGGAAAATTCAGGAAATAATTAGTGAAGAACCTTTTGTGGGAGTTTCTCTTTTGCTTTTTTTATTATTAGTGGGGGCTATCTCCTGTTTAAATAGAAGAATAAATGAATGTAAAAAATTAAAAGCGATTCTTAAAATTTTGAATCAGGAAAAACAAACAAAATAAATAATAAATGACTCAAAATGAAGAAAGCATATCACATTTATTCCCTTCTTCTGGGATTAGGAGCAATTTTTACACTACTGTATGGAATCCTTTGCGGGATTTTTGGTTTAACTTTTTATGTGAATGAACCAATTCTTCCAGTTGCTATTTTAGAAATTCTTTTGGGTGTCTCAACTCTTCCATATTATTTTAAGAAGATATTTGTTTTCAAATCAAAAGAGGAAGGAGAAAAAAAATGAAAACAATAGTTTATTACAGGATAAGCACAGCAGACAAACAAGATGTGGGAATGCAACAAAAAGCAATAAAAGATTATTGTGAGAGGGAGAACATTCAAATCCTTAAAGAGTATTCTGATATTGGACAATCAGGTTCTAAAGAATCAAGACCTCAATTTGATTTAATGTTGCAGGATATGAGAAATAAGAAGTTTGATTGCATTATTGTTTATAAACTGGACAGGATAGGAAGAAGTCTTGCTCACCTAATAAAACTCTTTGAAGAATTTAGAACAAAAGGAATTAATTTTATTTCAGTAACTCAAAACATAAATACAACAACACCAGAAGGTAGAATGTTTTTGCACTTGCTTATGGTTCTTGCTGAATATGAAAGAGAATTAACAATTAATAGAATCAACTCTGGTTTGGACAGAGCAAAAGCAAAAGGAATAAAATTAGGCAGACCTTTTGGAAGTCACGACAAAAAGAGAAGGAGAACCTCTGGTTATGTTCAGAGGTGGATTAAACAATCTACCCCCTAAAAAGAACTATATTTTACTTAATAAAAAACCAAAATAAACAATCAGGTGATTATTTAATAAACCTTTTTTCTCTTGTTTCCCCTTTATTTTCTCCATTTTGTTGTTCTTTATCTTAAAAGATAAACACTATTTTAAGGGGTCTTTTCCTCCTTCTCAACTTCTTGTTCTTCTTTATATTTAATAAATTGGTTCAATGCTTGGAATTGTAATGCCACTCCGTTTGTTTGCTTTGCTAATTCCCTTATCTCCTGACAAACTTGGGATATTCCCTGAAGAAGATTTATTCTGAATATCACTTCGTTGGACATCTCTTCCTGAACCTGTCTCTTCTGGAGTTCCTGGACTAACTCTTGGTTCTGCTGGATTGCTTTTTCCAATAATCCCCTTTGTTTCTGATTCTCCTCTTCCCATTCCTTGTCTGTTTTCCCACTCTTCTGGTCTGTAGACTTGTTCTTCGCCATATTTCTTCCACCCCCTTTCACTTCTCTTTTTTCTTACTCTGGAAACTATTATTGAAATTAAAACAATAGCAATTAGCCCCCATAATGCCCCTGAATTAATTTGCAATTTCGTATACCTCCTGTCCCTGAAAAAGTTTTTGTAAAGCAGGATTCGAACCCATTATATTCTTTAAAATCTGTTTTTGTTTTTCCATAAAATTTTGCTGGATTGCTTTACCCTTCCCTTTAAGCAAATCCTTTAAATCTTCTGTCTTATAAAATCCAACAGATTTGATTTCATTTCCAACACAATCCAAAATAATTGAATATGCCTCTGTTTCTGTATCTATGTCTTTTTTAGATAATCTACATTTTTCTATTTTATTGTGTGTAAAAGTTTTTGTTTTCATATTTAAATTCTGGGCAAGTAACAAACAGCCCCTGTTTTTTCCATACAATATTTACAACTATCATAAGACAAAAATTTGACTGCCTCAATATTTTTAATTAAGTAAATTGTAATCAAAATAGCCCAAACAACCAAAACCACCCTCAAAATATTCATAAAGATTACAAACCCGTTTGTAGACATTAATTTACAAATTTTCTGATAAATTGTTTTGTGTGTCTGTTCCATTCTTTTTTACTTCCTGTCCATTAGTTTCAGAAACTTTTTTGGCTTCTTGTTTCTTTTTGTATTCTAAATATAGGTTTCTAAGCCCTATAGGGATTTTGGGTATGGCTGCACACAGCACAACTCCCATTATGAACCCTGCAATGAAGTAAATTGTTTTTGCGTCCATTATTTTTTGTTATTTATTTAATTAGTCCTCCTTTCATTTCTTCCCTCCATTATTTTCAAAAACCTTTGGAACAATCTTTTTTAATTCTTTTAAAATCTCATAAAAATAAATCTTAACTTCTTTTTCAGACCTAATCCCTGTCATTATAAAAGAACCTGTATGCCACAATCCAATATAAATTTTAGATTTATCTTCCCTAACTATATAAGTGCATAATTGGGGTGTGGTTTCTTGATTAACAATTCCCCAACCAAAATGGCTTTTAGAGATTAATTTTTCCATTTCTTCATAATTCAGTTTTCTTTTAAAAGAAAATTTACCATTGGCTACTATGTTTGAGATGTTTAATTTACTAAATTTTGATTTTTTCATCTTAGTTTCTCCCAACCTCCACCAAGTTGAACCCTACTGGGAGCCCCCCGTCTGAATTGGATTTAATATTGTTGTTTAAAGAAGTTGAAAATCTTTGATTTTCAATTTGGGAAAATAAAAAGAATATTTTATTTTCCTTTAAACTGATATTATGCCTCACGAAGTGCAACTCGTTAGAGTTGAGTTTCAAAATCGCCCGATTAGTTGAACCATTCATTTTTCTTTTACCTCTGGTTCTTTATAATCATATAATTTGGCTTCGGTTATAAGCTCTTTGCAATAGCATTTACCATTAAGAGTTTTCCACGGAAAACTTTTAAATGTTACATCATAAGACATATTTTTATTGTAACATTTTATCTCACAAGTATTTGTAAATTCTAATTGCAACTTAACAATATAAACACCCCAAATTATTGTTAAAATTATAAAGATTCCACTTACAATTAAAAAGGTTAATTTATACGAGTTCATCTTTGCTTCTCCCCGCTTTGGAGGGCGATTTTGAAATTAGGCATAATATAATGGAATGCGAACTTTCCATCTGAAATAGGGGTATTCATCTCATCCCTAATCCCTTAAGGAATTCCTCCTTTTGTTTTTCTGACCCTTGTTTTTGCTTGTTTAAGGTGTCCTGTGTA
>DATKUW010000002.1:0-3927 GCA_035530435.1 Bacillota bacterium | reverse complement strand
ACTATTTATACTGGGGAGGATTATGCAGAAGTTAGTTTCTCTAAGGCACAAATTCATAAAGTTGGAAAATTGGAGGTTGGTTTATATGGGAAAGAACGAAACAAATTAATAAGAATTGGGTGCAAGATTCAAATTGAAATCAAGAATAAATTAGATTTAATAGAAAAATAAAAATGGTCACAAAAACCAGCAAAACCCCTGAAAAATCTGTTTCTGAGAGCGATGAAAAAGAAATGAAACTTACAGACCTTCCAGGAATAGGTCCTGCAGTGTATTCTAAGCTTGAAGCAGCAGGAATTTATGATTTAATGACTCTTGCTGTTATGACTCCTCCTGATCTTTCTACAGTCTCAGGAGTTAGTGTTGCTGTTGCAAGAAAGGCGATACAGGCCGCAAGAAAAATGCTTGATTTAGGTTTTGTTGAAGGAACTGAATATGCAAAGAGACGAGAAAACATAGGTTATATTACAACAGGAAGTAAAAATTTAGATTCTCTTCTTGGGGGTAGAGGTATTGAGAGTAGATCTATTACAGAGTGTTATGGAGCATATGGTTCTGGAAAAACCCAGATTGGATTAACTATTGCAGTTAATGCTCAGTTACCTTCTGATAAAGGAGGAATTAATGGTAAGGCTGTTTTTATTGATACAGAAGGAACTTTTAGACCATCAAGAATAAAACAGATTGCAGAAAAACTAGGAGCAAATCCTGAAAAAGTTTTAAAAAACATTTTTGTTGCCCGGGCATTTAATTCTGACCACCAAATTCTTTTGTTAGACAAAATTTCAGAGATGATTAAAAACAAAGAACCTATCAGACTTCTTATTATAGATTCTTTAACAGCTCATTTTAGAGCAGAATATTCTGGAAGAGGGCAGTTAGCAGATAGACAACAAAAACTTAACAGATATATTCACCAACTCATAAAGCTGGCTGAAACCTACAATCTTGCTGTTTATGTGACAAACCAAGTAATGGCAAACCCTGCACAACTTTTTGGAGATCCTACTACTGCTATAGGAGGACATATAGTTGGTCATGCCTCAACATATAGAATTTATCTTAGAAGAGGAAAAGCAGGAAGTCGTGTGGCTAAAATGATTGATTCACCAAATCTTCCTGAGAACGAAATCGTGTTTAATGTAACTGAAGCAGGTGTTGTTGATTAAGGGAAATGCCCTTACGAGGATTTGAACCCCGGTCTTTTCGTCCGCAACGAAATGTTCTATCCACTAAACTATAAGGGCTTTTTTTATAAAATTTTTCGGCTATAAATTTTTATCTTTTTTTAAAAAAACATTTATAAAAGCCGAATCCCTTTTGTTTTAAAGGAAAAAGAGGTAATGGGAAATTTAAGATTCTTTTCATATGGAATTCTCACTTTATTAATCGTTATTTTAGGGATTTGGTTTGTAATGGCTGCTGCTTCTGCCCCTACTGTTGTACATTTTGAAAACAACATAACTTCTGTTTATGACGAAGGAAATTTCAGTATTAATTGGACTGCAGGTAGTCCAGATGTAGTAAATTATAGCATTTATGTTTATACTGGGGGAACATTTTTTTTAAAAGCAGATAATGATAGTAATACTGGATACTCTTTCAATAATTGGACAGAGGCAAATTATACATTTATAATAGAAGCAGTAAATTCAACAAATGATAATGCTAACTCTTCTAATATATCACTTTATGTTGATAGAACTGCACCAGCAATCACCCTCCCTGTTTACACAAATGGAACAGCAAAGAAAAACACTGCGCAGTTAACTTTGAATATCTCTCTCCTTGATGCAGGTTCTGGGACAACAGGAAGCCATTGTCTCATTGATGTAAATGGAACTTCTAATCAGACCATTGTCTCAAATAATGGATGGTGCAACAGCACAGCGATAAATTTAACAGGTACGAGTGATGGAAACTCCACGTTGAATGTATATGTTAATGATACTATGAATGTTTTTGGATTAAATAATTCTTATGTAGTTCAAGTTGATACGGCATCCCCCATAGCAAGTGCTTCTTGTTCACCATCAAGTGTTTCTACAGGCTCATCCTTCCCTTGCACATGTTCAGGAAGCGATGCAACATCTGGAGTAAGTACAAGTTCTGGTTCATCAACATCTGGAACAACATCCAATACTGCAAATACTGGATCATTTACTTATACATGTAGTGTGATAGACCATGCAGGAAATTCTGCAAGTTCAACCGCAACTTATGTTGTGGAACAAGCACCTGGTTCAAGTGGTTCTGCTTCAAGTGTTCCTGCTTCAACATGGACAACACATTCAATTACAGAAACTCTTTTTGAGCAAGGATATACAAGGGAGTTAAGTGTTAAAAATAGAATAAAAGTTCAGATAGGGACTGAAGATCATTTTGTTGGTGTTATTTCTATATCAGGAAACCAGGCAATAATAGAGATTTCAAGCAATCCTGTGCAAGTCACTCTTGCTGCAGGAGAAGACGCAAAAGTTGATGTAACAGATGATGGCTTTTATGATATCTATGTTTTGTTAAATGGGATAACAAACAACAGGGCAGATGTCACAATACAGAAGATTCATGAGGTGGTTCCGGAAGGCGGAACCGGAATAGAAACTAGTGGAGAAATTGAGGGGGGGCTTCTAGAAGAAGGAGGAATTTCTGTATGGATATGGATTTTAATTGCTATTGTTGTTATTGCAATTGTGTTCTGGCAGACGAAAAAAACAAAAAAGAAATAAATTTCTTATTTTGCCAACTAAATACTTAAAAACTTTGACTTGGTTTTTGAACGATGGAAATTATTGCTGATTTACATCTTCATTCAAGACATTCTAGGGCAACGAGCAAAAATATTTCTATTGAAACTCTTGAAAAATATGCTAAGATAAAAGGTCTTAATTTAATTGGTACAGGAGATTTTCAGCATGCTTTATGGAGGAAAGAAATTGACGAAAAACTTATTGAAGATGAAAATGGAATTTTAAGAACTAACAGTGGTTTTCCTTTTTTATGGCAGACAGAAATAAGTTTAATGTATTCTCAAGAAGGAAGAAGAGCTCTTCACCTTGTTATTCTTGCCCCAAATTCAAAGATTGCAGATAAGATAACAGAATTTTTAGGAAGTAAAGGAAGACTTGATTATGATGGAAGACCTATTTTTGGTATTGAAGCTAGAGAATTTGTCGAAGCTCTCAAAAGAATTGATGATAAAATTGAGATAATTCCTGCGCACTGCATGACCCCTTGGTTTGGAATTTTTGGGAGTAAATCAGGATTTGATTCATTGAAGGAGGCTTTTGGAGAACAAGCAAAGCATATCTATGCAGTGGAATCTGGAATGAGTGCTGATCCTGCAATGCTTTGGAGATTTGAAGAAATTGCTTCTGGAAAAGTAAATATTGTAAGTTTTTCAGACGCGCACTCTTCTTGGCCATGGAGAATTGGTAGAGAAGCAACAATTTTTGAGATTCCAGAGTTAACTTATGATAATGTAATAAAAGCAATAAGAACAGGAGAAGGACTTAAAGCTACAGTAGAGACACCTCCTGAATATGGGAAATATCATTGGGATGGACACCGGCTTTGTGAATTTTCGTGTCATCCAGAAAAAACGAAGGAACTTAAAGGAATTTGTCCTGTATGCAACAAACCCTTGATTATAGGAGTAGATAATAGGGTAGAAGAAATCTCGAAACATCCTGGGGGATTTTTTCCAAAGAATTCAAAATCTTTTTACAAACTTTTACCCTTGCATGAAATAATTTCTTTGTATAAGGGCATGGGTCTTAGTAGTGGTGGTGTATGGCAAATTTATAACAAACTCATAGAAAATTTTGATAATGAATTTAATATTCTTCTAAAAGTTCCAAAAGAAAAATTAATCAAAGACTTTAATGAAAAGCTTGTGGATTTAATTCTAAAAAATCGCGAAGGAAA
>DATKUW010000001.1:0-13864 GCA_035530435.1 Bacillota bacterium | reverse complement strand
TCGTTTTTTATCTGTTTTTTCAGAAAGTTCATACAGAAATTAAAGAATTTATGTTTTTAATGGTTATGAAAAGCAAACTTAGATTTGATACTGTGGTCTTATTCTTTCTCAATTTTTTTCACGATATCTGAAAAGGCGGGTCTTGTAATCAGCACCCCTGTAGTAATTCCGAGAATTGTCGTAAACGCAAAACCTCTTAAGAGCCCTGCACCTGCCCAAAGAAGAGGAAGCATTGCGACAACAGCAGTAAAATAAGCTCCGATAATAATTGCAAAAGCTCTTTTCAATCTTTGTTTTAAGCTTAAAAATGCCCCTTGTCTGGCTTCGTCTAAAATAACAATCTGCTGGTCTATTCCTGTTCCTACAACTATCAAAATTCCTGCAATACTTGGCAAGTCAAGGTTCCAACTAATCAATGCAGCTATTCCAAGAATGATTATAACTTCTGAAAAACTAGTTAAGAGCAAGGCCAAAGATGCCTTGAGTTTTCTGTATCTGCCAAATATAACTATTGCAACAACTCCTAAAGCACTAAGTCCTGCTATCAAAATAATTCTTAGGAATTCTCCTCCTAAAACAGGAGAAATTGTGTCAAGTTTAACAATTTCAAGCTTAAATGGAAGACTTCCCGTAATAAGAAGAGTTTGAAGTTTGTGCATTTCTGTTTCTGCTGCTTGATAGGCATCTTCTCTTATTTCTCCTGTTGCAGAGCCAGAAACAGTAACTTGCGTAGTTACTCTGCCCTTTAATCCTTCACCAATCAAAAGACTATCAACAAGTACGTCATCGAGATATAAGTCAAGAGGTAATGAAAGATATCTTCCTTGCTCAGTCACATTCACTTCAAGATCTTTTGTTATTTCAGCATGTCTCTTTGCCGCCTCTTCTGTTAAATAAACGTTAAATCTAAAGTTACAAAAATATCCATTATTTGACTGACTGCATTGTTCTACATATGCACACGTCAAATCCCTACAAACAGATGCTATGTCTTTTTCTCCCCCAATAAAAACTGTTTCGTTGCTTATTTTTGCCTCAAATTTTCCTTGTTGTGAGATTAGGGTTTCTAAATCCTGAGGGGTTGCTCCTGCAATCTCCACAAGCATGAAATAATTTCCTTCGAGATCAGATACCTGACGAACCTTTAGATCAGTAAGTCCAAATTCATTAAGTCGGTTTTGAGTTATATCTATAAGATTTTTTATCTCAGATGCAGAGAGCTTTTTTTCTTTTGCCTGAACCATAGCCCTAGAACCCCCGATTAAATCTAAACCAAACTGGAGTTTTGTGTTTGGAATCTCAGACACTGTTATTCTTGGTGCTTCTCTTGTAAAAAGAATGACTTCTGTTTCTTCTGTATTAATAATAACTTTTACTGTTTCATTGCTTGCAAATTTTTCTTGCATTATCTCTTTAAAATCCTCGAGATGTTCAACTTTCTTATTGTCAATAGATATAATGATTTGTCCCTCTCTCAGACCTTGTTCAAATGATGTTGAATTTGGTTCAACACTTGTAATCAAAACACCTTTCTGCAAAAAAGTAGGAGGTAATCCAAATACAGATATCAGAGATAATATTAAAACAATTATCAATAGCCAAATTTTCCATGTCAATTTAAGCTTCATTTTTACCTTCCTTTCTTTTTACATGCCATTTGAGTATTGAAACATTAGTTATCCACGTGTTTAGAATATCAAAACTTAATCCTATGACTAAAACTGTAAATATTTTTGTGAGAACCGCTGAAAAAGAGCTTACAATAAAGAGGGCAACAAGTATAGCTAAAAGAGATGTAAGGGTCATAGTTATCCCTGTCTTAAATGCAGACAGAAATCTTTTATTTAAAGAATCTTCACGTCTTTTTAAAATTCTATTTGTTAAGAGAATATCTGTGTCTACAGAATAACCAATCAACATTAAAAATGCAACAATGCCTGCTGTTGACATTTTCATTCCGAGAAGGTTGAATAGCGTAAAAGTCATAAAAATATCAGCAAATGCCGAAAGAATAATTGCGAGAGAGGGAATACTGTTTTTAAAATAAAAGAAAGAATTAATTAATAATGCAGTTATTGAAAAGCCTATTGTAAGATTTAGAGACGAATCAAAAATGAAGAATAATAAAATAGGTAAAATCGAAAGGACCCCTGTAATAATTTTTATTTTTACTTTTTTTCCAAAAATGATAAAGACCACCCAACCCATAAATAAAAATGCTGTAATGATTGCCAGAATAAGCTGACCTAAAAAACTCTCGCTTAACGCAGAACCTGTAAATTCAAAACTACTGTTCTCATCTGTAAGAGCATAACCGAGATAATCTTCTAGAATAACGCGAGTTGCCCCTTCATCAGAAGTGGTTTCCACAATTATGGCTATTTGTTCTCTCGTTATAAGGTCAGATATTTCTCTTACAGTAAGACTTTCTAATTGATCTGAAATATGATCTTTTAATTCAATTGAGTCAATTTTCTCATAAATCGTTACAGTAGTTCCCCCTACTAAAGAAATGTCTTTATGCATAAAGTCCCCGTTGTTAGAATAAAAGACACCCAAGTATACAAAACAAAAAAGAAGAAGTATCGCAGGTATTATGAGAAGATGTTTGTAATATTTATTATGAAATTTTACCACTCTTGTTTTGAGTTTTTCTTTTTTTGGTTTTTGTTCTTGTTCCATTTTATGATGTTCACAAATGCGCCGGCCGGGAGTCGAACCCGGACCTTCTGCTTGGAAGGCAGAAATTCTAGCCATTAAACTACCAGCGCGCGCTGGTAGTATAAAAAATAAGTTATTTTAAAGGTTTTGCCCTTTAGAAGATTATATTAAAACCGTGTGTAAATACTAATTTCTTCTCGATTCAAAAACATCTTTAATTTTCAAGGAAAACAGAGAAAAGAAAAGCATGATTATTGCAAAGAATATAAATATCACCTTAAATGGAAGGAATAAAAGTATCAGAGCTGGAGAAAGTGCTCCTAAAAGAGAGCCCATCTCTGTCGCAGTATTATAGGGCCCATAATATTTATCCCTTTGTTCTTCTTTAATTATATCAAAAAAGTATGCTTCTGTTGTTGGTTCTAGCATGGAAATTCCTATGCTTGCCAAAATTAATGCAATAAGAATAAAATAAATATTTCCTAGAAAAAAACACAAAAGAGCTAAAAGTCCTAAAATTAAAAAACCTGAAAAAAACATTTTTTTAAATCCTTTTTTTCCAACTAATTTTCCAAAATAATATTCAGATAAAACTGTTGGAACTATAACTCCTGCTAAAAATACTCCTACAGCAAAAGTCCCTAATCCAAGCTCAATTATTCTAATTGGAACATAAATATAAATCAAAGCCCACCAAAAATTCACGGCTCCGCTGATTAGATAGGCCTTCACTCTATCTCTATCTTTGAAAAAATCCATAGAAACCTTAAAAATATTATGATCAATCCTTTTTGCCTTGCGATTATCCTTAATTTTAGACATTTTAAAAAGAAGGGCAGATAAAAAGATTATAATTGCAGAAGCTAAAAATACTGATTTAAATCCATATTTTTGAGCCAGATATCCTGCGATTAATGGGCCTATTAGCCATGCAAAATTTAGAAGAGTATAGATAATCCCCTCATTTTTAGAAACTTCTTTTGTTTTGGTTTTATCTCTGACAATTATGCCAAATACAGTAACTCTTAAACTTGCAGCAATTGCAAGGACAATCCCTAAAAAAATAACTAAATAAAAGTTTGAATAAAGAGAAAAAATAAAATAAGAAATTACAAAAATTAAAAATGCTGCAAGCAATAGGCTTGATTTATTTCTTTTTTCAATTATAGGGATTAATAAAAAATATGCGAGAATTCCTGTAGCTGTGAAAAGGCTTGTTAAAAAACCCACAGAAGAAGCATTATGAACAAAGGATTCAAGATAGATAGCCCAAATTGTAGAAACCATGGCAAATCCAAGAGATGCAATTAAGTAAAATCCCCCAAGTTTGCTTATTGGTTTCACTTTTAGTTTTTGTTTTTTTAACCAATGCATATGGGTTTTAAGAAATCAGGATTTTTAAATCAAGCGTATGCCCTCGACAGGATTTGAACCTGCAACCTACGGATTAGGAATCCGTTGCGCTATCCAGTTGCGCCACGAGGGCTTAAGAGTTTTTCAGTTCTAGCACCCCGAATCCTTTAATGCGGAGACTAGGATTCGAACCTAGGTAGGCACTAAGCCAACAGCTCTTGAGGCTGCCCCGTTTGACCGCTCCGGCACCTCCGCATAAAAATCATAGAAACTTTCGGTATAAAAAGGTTTAGAATAGAGGGGTTTTACCTGCATCTTTTTCAATTTTTTTGATTTGTGTTTCTTCCAAAAACTTTATAAAATGATTAAATCTCCTTTTTTTGGAGACGGCCATAGTAGTCGTGTTATACCCGATCCCATTCCGAACTCGGAAGTCAAGCCGACTACGCCAGCTGTGTTAGTATCCGACAAGATGCGAAATACTGGTGCTGTCTTCATTGATAATTTATGCTAAAAAAAATATCAAAAAAAGAGGCAGAAAAAAATATTTCCGAATTTTTCTTAAACATTAAGGGTAAGACTCCAAAAGAAGTGAAAAAAATAAAGAGATTAGCAATGAAGTTTAGTCTTCCTCTGAAAGAAAAAAGGATGACTTTTTGTAAAAAATGTTTTAATCCCTATAAAACTCCTAAAATAAGAATAAAAAATATGGTCAAAAGTATTACTTGTAGAGAATGTGGTTGTGTAAGTAGGAAGAGAATTAAAAAATAACTTCATATCCTTTTGTTTCAAGAATTCTTTTGACAGACTCATCAATCCTTTCTTCAGAAATTTTTCCTTTGCGAACTGCTTTTTCTATTCCTTTCATTTTATTTTTGATTGACTTATAATTTGGATAAGGGTAACTATCAAGAATAATGTCATTTCCAGCTATTATTAGGTCTGAATAGAGTTTATTGGAATTGAATAAATAAGACCATCTCAATCCCCACATTGTTACTGCATCTGTGATTATTATTCCTGAAAAATTTCTTCTTAAATTTCCTATTACTTCTGGAGAAACTGTGGATTGTTTTCCCTTAGAATCAATTGCCCCATAAACAATTGGATGTCCTATCATCATAGCGTCAACCCCTTTAGAAATTGCATGATCAAAATATTCTAAATCCTGATGAGAAACTTGTGTTTTATATTTAAACCAATGAGGGTTTTTCACCATGCTTCCTCCTGGATAGTGTTTTGCTGTAGAAAGGATTTCTTCTTCGTGCAAGCCTTTGATATAACCTGAAATTTTTTCTTTAATTTGTTGTTTTGATCCTTCAAAAGATCTGCCAGGCCAAACTTTATTTTTAGTTTCTACAACAGGTGAAAAATCTAAATTAAATTCTAATTCTTTTAAGATCTCTCCGTGTTCTTTTCCAAGAGCATATGCTTCGTCATAGGAATTTATTTCTCCGAAAGATTTTGATTTGTAAAAATTTGCGAAAGGATTCCAATATCCTTCCATATCTGCTGCTACAAACAATTTAATTTTTGAGTTATTTTGATAAAAAGAGATTGTTCTTTTGTATTCTTCTTTTGTTTTTCTTTTTCCCAGAAATATTCCTCCGATATGGAGTTCGTCGAGATATTTTTTATCTAAGCCTGCAGGTTTTAATATGACTAATTGCCCTACTTTTTCACTTAAACTCATTTTAGAAAGGTTTATTTTTTCCATATTCTCTTGTGCTAAAACAGATATTGGGAACAGGATTAATATAATTAATGTCAATAAAATAAAGTTCTTCATAAGAGATATTATTCATAATTATTGATAAAATTAACTCTTTTTGAACTTGCTTATAAGTTCTATATAATCTTCTTGCCCAAGAAAAACCGCCCTACAGCAATATCTTTCAATTCCAAATTCATCTAAAACTTTTTTTGGTTTTTCACCTTCAGCCACTCTTTTCTTATATTCTTCCCACAAATGACCTATGGGCTTTCCACATGAAAAACATCTAACAGGGATTATCATAAGAATAAATTCATACAGAGATTTTTAAAGCTTACTATAGATAATTTTAAATAGAGATTCTTTTTCTTCGGAAATATGGATGAAAATCTGATTGAGTTGAAAAAAGTAAAGAAATATTATGAAATGGGCAAAGAAACCATAAAGGCCCTTGATGGAATTGATGTTAAAATCAAAAAAGGGGATTTTATTGCAATTGTCGGTCCAAGCGGGTCTGGAAAATCAACAATGATGAACATGATTGGTGCTTTGGATCTTACTACAAAAGGAGAAATTTACCTCGATGATGAAAATATAGAACATATGGATGAATCAGAACTTGCACAGATTCGGGGAAGAAAAATAGGGTTTGTCTTTCAGACCTTTAACTTAATTCCTACTCTGACAGCTTCGGAAAATATCATGCTTCCTATGATCTTTCAGGGAATTAGTGAGGAAGAAAAAAATGAGAGAACCGAGGAGATTCTTAAAAAAGTAAAACTTGGACATAGAAGGAATCACCTTCCAAACGAACTTTCAGGAGGAGAAAAACAGAGGGTCGCAATTGCGCGCGCGCTTGCAAACAATCCAGATGTAATTCTTGCTGATGAACCCACAGGAAATCTTGATTCAAAAACTGGTAGAGAAATAATGAAAATATTTTCAGATTTGAACAAACACGGAAAAACCATCATTCTCGTAACTCATGACCTTAGTCTTACAAAATATGCTTCAAAAATTTTAAAGCTAAAAGATGGTCGGCTTGAAAAGAATTGATTCTAAGATACAAATCTTTATAAGTTCAAATACAAGAGTTTTATCATGATAAAAAAAATGGATTTTCCAAAAATCGTAGCAGGAATCTTGCTTATAGTGCTCAGTTTTCAATTTCTATCTGCGATAATTGTGGATTCAGATTATATCACCATCTATTCTGGAGAATCTGGAAAAGTTACTCTTAATATAGAGAATAATGAAAATTTTGATATTGAAGATGTCTCTGTTGCTCTTTATTTAAGTGATTTACCTTTTACGTCTATAGGTAGTTCTGAAAAAGACCTGGAGGACCTTGATGAAGATGATGACGATAGTGTAAGTTTCACTATAAGGGCCTCAACAGACATAATTCCTGGTGATTACGATATTAAATACATACTAAAATATGTCAGTGCTGAAAATAATTCTGAAACATATGAAAAAACAGGGACTTTTGGATTAAGAGTTTCTGCTAAAACAGATATTGATTTTAGTGTTGAAACTGATGGAAATGCAATAATTGGGCAGCGTGGAAGAGTTTCTCTTGAAATAATTAACAAAGGTCTTGGAGAAATAAAATCCGTGTCTGTTCAAATTTTTCCACAAGGTTTTGAGCTTCTTTCAGGGGATAAAATTTTTGTAGGGAGCATAGATGCAGATGACTCTGATAGTGCTAGCTTTGAGGTCATTTATAAAACAGCAAATCCGTCCCTTTCTGCAAGGATTGAATACAAAGACTTTGATAATAAAGATCAAATAGAGACCGTAGATTTGTCATTTAAAGTATACACGAGAGAGCAAGCCCTTGAACTTGGAATAATAAAAAATCCAAATTATACTGTACCTGTCATAATAGTGATACTCATACTTGCTTTCTTTATTTATAGAATAATAAGAAAAAAAAGAAAAAAGAATAAGAGGTAACTAAAATGAAAAGTTATCTGTTTCTTGCCTTTAACAATCTTAAGAGAAGAAAATTGCGGGCTTGGTTAACTATTCTGGGAATTTTCATTGGTATTGCTGCAGTGGTTTCACTTATTTCTTTGGGTCAGGGTTTGCAAGCTTTTATCAATGAACAATTTGAGCAAGTAGGAGGAGATAAAATACTTATTCAACCAAGAATTTTTGGGCCCCCTGGTTCTGTAACAGAAGACGAACTTATCCTTACAAAAGATGATCTTGAAGTTGTTCTTCGTGTTAAAGGAGTTGAAGATGCCGAAGGAGCTTTAACAAGAACAGGAATAGCTGTAAATAGGAAAGAACAAGAAATTATTTTCATAAGCGGGCTTAATGAGAAATATTTGGAAATCTTTGGAAATATTGATGCTTTAGAAATTGTTGAAGGTAGGATGTTAAGAGATAATGACAGGTCAAAGATTATTGTTGGGTATAATCATATTTTTGGGAATCTCTGGGACAAAAATACAAGAGTTGGAAGTGATATTGAAATTAAAGGGAAAGAATTTGAAATTGTGGGGGTTTTGAAAAAGCAGGGGAATCCTGGAGATGATAACTCTGTTTGGATGGAAAAAGAAGTTTTTAGAGAATTATTTGATACTGGAAATGATGAAGGAACAATTATTGCAAAAACGAGTGCAGGATTTAATCCTGAAAGGGTTGCTGAAGATATTAAAGAAGAATTGAGAGATGAAAGAAATGAGAGAGAAGGTGAGGAAACATTTTCAGTCCAAAGTTTTTCACAATTACTAGAAACTTTTACAGATATTTTTGCTGTTATTCAAGCAGTTTTTGTGGGAATTGCTGCAATATCCTTAATTGTGGGGGGGGTTGGAATTATGAATACTATGTATACCTCTGTGCTTGAAAGAACAAAAGAAATTGGTACAATGAAAGCAATCGGTGCAAAAAACTCAGATATATTCAAAATATTCCTTTTTGAATCAGGACTTTTAGGACTTGTTGGAGGGGCTATAGGAATTTTAATAGGAATGGTAATTGGAAAGGGTGTAGAGTACATTGCTACTATACAACTAGGTTCACCTTTTATAAGGGCTGTTTTTGGGCTTCCTCTGATACTAGGTGCGCTCGCATTTTCTTTCTTAGTAGGGGCTGCATCAGGAGTTCTTCCTGCAATGCAAGCCACAAAACTAAAACCTGCTGATGCACTGAGATATGAATAAGATTTAAAAACTATTTCTTCTTTTAAGATAATCAATTTTACAAGAGAGGTATTAATATGTATAAAAAATGTATTTATTGTGGGGCTGAAATTCCTGAAGAAAGTGTTATTGATTTCTGTTCTAGATGCGGGAAGGGTGTATGGGGAGAAAAAATGTTTAATGCCATTGTCCAGAACATGGAAGAGGCGAGGAGTAAAGGGGATTTGGTTTCAACAAATCTTCCAGAAACCCAAAAAGAATTCAAAAACTTCTAAAAATATTGTATTTTTCTTTATAAAAGATAGTTTTTTAAATGAGGTGAATTTGAGTAAAATAGACATAAATTATAAATTTTATCAAGTTAAACAATGGTCAGAAAGAAGAAAATTAGGACAAGAGGGAAAGTATCTCTGAGCAGATATTTTCAGGAACTCGAGAAAGGAGAGTCTGTTGCTGTTGTAAAAGAACGTGCGGTTCTGGCAAAATTTCCTGAAAGACTCCAAGGAAGAACAGGAATCGTAGAAGGAAAAAGAGGCAGATCCTACATGGTAAAAATCAATGACCAGAAGAAAGAGAAAAAATTTTTAATTGCTCCTGTCCATTTAAAAAGGATAAAAACTACTAAATAATCAACAGAAAAAATGATAAAAAACACAACCCCGCTGAACATGGCAGAGGCTTTGGAATATATAAAGAAAGACTCTGATAGTGAAGTTGAAATTAAAAAATTTATTAAAAAATTTGTGAAATTAAAAATTGGGGATGCAAAAGAATTGGGAAAAAAACTCGAAAATCTCGATTTAATGAAAATAAAACCAGAGCACATAGTTAAAATAATTGACTTGCTTCCAGAAGACTCTGAAAATTTAAACAAAATTTTTAATGATGTTAGCCTTAATGAAGATGAAACAAAAAAAATACTTGAAACAATTGAGGAATTCAGATAAAGAACATGAGAAAAGAAGAATATGCAATAATCTTAGAATATTTACCAAATGGGTATGTTTTGGAGAAGAGACTGATGCCTATAGCTCAGGCTATTGGGGAATTAAATCTCACTCTTTTGGAGTTAGTTCCTAGAAGGGGAATTTCTTTGGAGATTGGTGAAAGAGTTTATATTGGTGAAGGTAAAAGGGATAAAATTTATTATATCCTTGGAAGGCTTTCCCATGAAAAAATTACAGAGGCTGCTAAAAATCAATTACAGGAATTTATAAGTGGAATAGTCAAAGAAAGGAAACAGGAATTTATTGATTTTTTTAATAAATCAGAAGCGATAAACAAAAGAATACATCAAATAGAGCTTATTCCAGGATTTGGGAAAAAACATATGAAAGAAATTCTTGAGAAAAGGAAGGAAAAACTTTTTGAAAGTTTCGAGGATATGAAAAAAAGAATTCAAAATTTGCCTGACCCTGAAAAGGCAATAGAAAAAAGAATTATAAAGGAACTCGTAGAATTTGAAAGATATAAATTGTTTGTAAAATAATAAAATGACACAAGAACAGGAAATAGAAGAAGCAAAATATAAGGAAAGAATAGTCAGAATCCTTGATGAAGATATAGAAGGCGGTATGAAAATTTATGCGGGATTAACGAAAATAAAAGGAGTTTCATGGAGCATGTCCAATGCTGTTTGTAAAATATTAAAGATTGATAAAAATAAAAGAATTGGTTCTCTAACAAATGCGGAGATTAAGATAATCGTTGATTTTATCAAAAACCCAAATGTTCCTGACTTTATTTTTAACAGAAGATTTGATTTTAAGACTGGAGAGAAAAAACATCTAACAGGAACAGATCTTGAATTGCAGAAAGAATTTGATATCAAAAGACTAAAAAAAATAAAAAGCTATAGGGGAATCAGGCATTCTGCTGGCCTTCCTGTGCGAGGACAAAGAACAAAGAGTAATTTCAGAAAGAATAAGAGAAAGGGGGCAGGAATTAAGAAGAAACCTAAAAAAACTGAGATTAAAAAATGAAAAGGAAACATAAAAAATATTCAAAACCAAGAAGACCTTTTGATAAAGTAAGGATTGAAGAAGAAGCAGAAATAAAAAAAGAATTCGGATTGAAAAATAAAAAAGAAATCTGGAAGGCGGAATCTGAAATTAAATTGATAAGGGAAAAAGCGAAAAAACTGATTTCTGCAAACCCAAAAGAACAAAAGGCCCTATTTGAAAAACTTGGAACGATTGGTCTGAATGTGGATTCAATCGCGGACGTTCTTTCATTAGATAAAAAAGATTATTTAAAAAGGAGACTTCAGACAATTCTTGTAAAGAAGAAACTTGCTTCTACAACAAAAAGTGCGAGGCAGTTGATTGTTCATAAAAAAGTTTTAATAAATAACAATGTTGTTGATAGTCCTTCATATATTGTTCCGCTTGAATTTGAAAATAAGATATCCCTAAAAAAGAAGAAAAATAAAATAATAAAAAAGGAGGGGGAAGCTAAAGAGGGAATTGAGAAATGAAAACAGAAACCGTACAAAAAACAGGAGAAAAGAAGGAAAAGAAAAAGGCTGAGGCTGTAGTAAATATCTATACCTCGTTTAATAATACCCTTGTCCATGCTACAGATATGTCTGGAAAAACTCTGACAAAAGTTAGTGGGGGAATGGTTACAAAACACGGAAGACTTAAGGCCAATCCTACAATAGCTATGTTTATCGCAAAAAGAATCGCAGAAAACTTGCATGAGAAAGGTGTTGGATCTTTATATTTCAGAATAAGGGCGAAAACCCGGAATCCTATTCCAGGTCCTGGTGCAAATGCAATAGTAAAGAGCCTTTCTAGAGAAGGTTTTAAAATACTCAACATATTAGACACTACGAGATTCCCCAGAGGCGGACCTAAAAAGAAAGGGGGAAGACGTGGAAGGAGACCATAATTTAAAATGAAAAAAATAGAAAAAACAGGAAACCAGCTCGTTTTTGCAGCAGAGATAAATGAAACTCTTGCAAATTCCATAAGGAGATATGTAAATCAAATTCCTATTCTAGCTGTTGATGAAGTTGAAATTTCAAAAAATGACTCTGCTCTTTATGACGAAACCATTGCTCATAGAATAGGACTTATCCCTCTAAAAATGGAAGGGGGCGCAAAGAAAAAAGAGGGAAAACTCAAACTTGATGTGAAAAAGGGTGGAATGGTCTATTCTGAGGACCTAAAGGGAAACCCTGCTGTCGTTTACAAGAAAATACCTATTACAATCCTTAACGAAAATAAAGAGCTTCAGCTTGTTGCAACAGTGACTGCTGGAAAAGGTTCTGATCATTCCAAATTCTCTCCTGGATTAATGTTTTACAGAAACGCTGTTGAAATTATTTTGGACAGGGAATTTTATGAAGAAATAAAAAAAGTGTGTCCTGATGCTGATATTCAGGAAAAAGGGAACAAAATTATAATAACTGATAATAAAAAAAGAGAGATTGCAGATTTTTGTGAAGGTGTTGCGAATAAAAAAAAGAAAAAAGCTGAAATTAATGCTAAAGGCGAACTAGTGATAACAGTGGAATCTTTTGGTCAGATAAGTGCGGAAAGTATCTTTAAAAAATCTGTGGAAGCTTTAAAAAAAGATCTTGCTTTATTGGCAAAAGAAATCGGAAAGATTTAAGGGTTTTTTCTTTCAATAATTTCAAATTTTTCTGATTTTGAAGAGACTGTGTTTAAAGTCATATAATCTATTAGATTTGTATAAATGACATATTTTCCGACTGGAACTGTTCCTGCGGAAATAACGTGCTGGCACACCATTGATCCATTTGAAGAAATATTCATTTCGTTTTTCGCTAAAAGTTCTCCGGTATTTTCTTTAAGAATTTTTATTTCTAAATCTCCTATAAAACTTTCTGCTGTTTGGTATTTGGCTCCAATATTGATATCTTCATTCTCGTAAAATGTTCTTTTAATTTGATTAATTTCATTAAAATCGAGAGCCTCGTTGTTGTTTAAATCTCTCCACCATTTATATGAAAAGACTGCTGAAATCTCGTTTTCATAATCTTCTTTTATTATGTAAAGCATTCTTCCTCCTGGAAGTTTTGCTTTATTGTTTAATATCCTCTTTTCCCCTATACCCCAATAATTAGAAGGGTCGTGTTGACCACCAACCAGTGCTCCATGCCCATTAAATTTGGAAATATTTGATGCTGGCACACCAAACTTGCTCATAATCTCAGAAAGATATTCTCCTCCTTTAAAAACCCTATAAAATTGACTGATCTCTTTTGTGGGGCCGGAATTAAACCTTCTTTCTAAATCTCCTAAATTGTAAGGGGATAAAGTTGCGTTTTCTATATTAAGTGTTTTTTCGATTGAGATATTTCTCGCTTGATTAATAAATTCTTGAGCAAGAGGGTGAATTACCCCCTCCATAAGTAAGTATACATTTCCAATTTCATCTTGAACTAATTGGGCTTGTCTGCCATCTGCCACATTAATTATGAACTGGTTTCTTCCTGCAGTTGCATAATCTATTTCATGTTCTCTTTGTCCTTGTGTTTCAAAAAGATCCCCTAGAATACCCAGGGCTACTTCCTCTGTCGCACCTATGTCGCCCAATATTTTGGTTCCTAAAAGAAAATCTATTACGCTGGCAGCCACTGTTGCGGTTTTTATTTTTTGATTTTCTTGAGTAATTGGATAAGGGTTTGGGGCTGCATTGAGAGAATTTGATATACCTGCGAATGAAAAAACAGGTATTGCTAAAAGACTTGCTAAACTGCTTTTTTTCATTTTCTTCTTGGTTTTTCAATTATTTAGTGGTTTATAAATCTTGTTCATATTGGGTTTCGAGGGTTCTAAACCTTTTTATAGCGAGAATTTCTATGATTTTCATGCGGAGATGCCGGAGTGGTCAAACGGGCGAGACTAAGGCTCTCGTGGCTTAGTGCCTACCTGGGTTCGAATCCTAGTCTCCGCATTAAGATAAACTTTATAAATCATCTAAAACTGGATTTTTTATACCTGCGAGTTAA